>CAZCRJ010000018.1:8805-10300 GCA_964501015.1 uncultured Roseivirgaceae bacterium
TAAAGAAGGTGCCGGTAAAGCCATTACTGCGGGCGTAGCTTTTAGCAGTATGTAAAAAGCGCGCAAGGTGCTCTTGTTCACGTTTCATGTTGGTGTTCAGTAACGACATATAACCTTCGCGACCACCCCAGAACACGTAATTGCTTCCACCTAATTCGATGGTGGCATCGATTGCATTTTTAACCTGAGCTCCTGCCCAGGTAACTACCCGATAATCCGGATTGGTGGCAGCGCCATTCATGTAACGCGGATTGGAGAATAAATTTGCCGTTCCCCAAAGTAACTTAACACCGGTCGCCTTCTGTTTTTGCTTTGCGTATTTCACGATCGTCTGCAGACGGGTTTCAGATTCTTTAAGGGTTGGCGCCTCGTCAACCAAATCATAATCGTGAAAACAGTAAAAGTTTATACCCAGTTTGGTTGCAAACTCGAAAGCCGCATCCATCTTATCTTTAGCGCGTTGGATAGGGTCAGGATTTTTCATCCATGGAAAATTTTTAGTGGGCGCACCGAAAGGGTCACCACCTGTTCCACAGAACGTATGCCAATAGGCAATTGCAAAGCGAAGGTGATCGGCCATGGTTTTTTTACCAACCTTTTGCTTGGCATTATAATATTTAAAGGCTAATGGGTTTTTTGATTCCCGACCTTCATAGTTGATAGTAGGAATTCCTTTAAAGAATGTTGTAGGCTTGTCTTTCATACAGGGTATTGCTTAACTGTTTAGTTTCATTTGTTGATTCAGAATATTTTTCCACTTTCCAAAAGCCTCGTGCACATCATTGCAATTAGCATCAGGTTCATAACTTTTTATGCAGGCCAGGGTATGAAAAGCTTCAGCATAATTTTTATAAAATCCAATTCCTACACCTGCTCCGCGCGCTGCACCTTGCGCGCCATCCGTATTATAAAGTTCGAGTCGCGCTCCTGTGATATTCACAAAGGTTTTACAAAACAAGTCGCTTAAAAACATATTGGCATGTCCGGCACGAATAATGTTGGATTTGATCCCTAACTCATTCATTATTTCGAACCCATATCCTAAGGCGAATACAATTCCCTCCTGTGCAGCCCTGCAAATGTGTGTAACCTGGTGGCGATTCAAATTCAATCCATGAAAACTTGCACCAATGGTTGCGTTTTGTAAAACACGCTCAGCGCCATTGCCAAACGGAAGAATATACAATTGATCGGCACCCACAGGGGCCTCCGCAGCAAGATTATTTAACGTGTCGTACGAAAGCGTTCCTTGAACGGATAGCAATTTTCGCAACCAACTGTTCATAATACCTGTTCCGTTTACACACAGCAACACACCATATCTTGAATCATCAGGAGTATGGTTAACGTGTACAAATGTATTTACCCGTGAAAGCTTATCGGCAGTAGGTTTATCAACGATACCGTAAATTACCCCTGATGTTCCTGCTGTTGCAGCAATCTCACCGGGGTTGAGTGTATTTAATGAAAATGCATTGTTGGGTTGATCGCCAGC
>CAZCRJ010000018.1:10310-15359 GCA_964501015.1 uncultured Roseivirgaceae bacterium
ATACGCAATGGGTATGCCTGCTTGTAACCCCAATTGCGTTGCTGCCTCCTTTGACAGTTCACTTTGCCGCGAAAAGGTAGGCACTATGTTGGCAACCAGCTGTTGGTCCAGTTCATAATAATTAAAAAGTCTCTCAGGCACCGTAGCTTTCTGATAATCCCACATAATCCCTTCTGAAAGCCCCGAAGCCGTTGTGCTGATTTCACCTGATAGACGCATGGCCAGGTAATCACCCGGAAGCATGACCTTATAAATCTCCTTAAATATATGAGGCTCATTATCCTTGACCCACTTCAGTTTAGAAGCTGTAAAATTACCGGGAGAGTTCATGAGTCTATCCATACAATACAGTTCTCCAAGCTGGTTGTATGCATCCTGCCCAATTTCAACCGCCCGGCTGTCGCACCATATTATAGAGTGACGCAAAACCCGCTGGTTTTTATCGACTACAACCAACCCGTGCATCTGGTAGGCAATACCGATCGCCAGCACGTCATTAGGCTTGACATTAGAATGTTTCAATGCAGTGTTTACCGCCTGAACAGCATTTTGCCACCACATTTCTGGATCCTGCTCGGCCCATCCATGTTTGGGACTCATGATATCCATTTCAATTTCAGGAAACGATACCGATGCCTTTACGGCTCCTGATTCGGCATCCATAATCGATGCCTTTACGGAAGAGCTCCCCAGGTCTATACCTAACAGATAATGAGACATTACGAATGGAATGAATTTACCTCTAAAATACTGTGGTTCATGACAACTTGTTGATAGTAGGCAGCAAATTAAGCTAATTTTTATAAATCGGTTGCATATAAAACAATAGTTTTATATGGTTAAATAACGTTTGAATAAAAAATAATAATGCAATCGGTTGCATAATTTAAATTTATCTATGACCTTAGTGAGCGCCCTCGAAACTAGCCGTGGGAAAGCACTTTCAACCTCGATTATGAAACACCAAAACAAACACAACCCAACCGCGTATTGCTTCATTTTGAATTCACTCTCCAGGTAGCTCTTTCGGGTGCGATTGGCTTTTTTAATCATGCATAATACAGAACTATGAAGAAATCGCTATTTAAAAATTTCAACTTACTTGCACTTTCTGCTTCAATCCTATTTACTGTTTGTGCTCTTCCCGCAATCAGTCAGCTTGCAGATGGCAAATGTAAATTTCTGGGAAATATCATCAGCAACACCATTCCTCCTTCCTTTAATTCCTACTGGAACCAGGTCACACCAGAGAATGCCGGCAAGTGGGGATCGGTAGAAGCAACCAGGGATGTTATGAACTGGAGTGCGCTTGATAACGCCTACTATCACGCAAAGAACAATGGATTCCCATTCAGGTTTCATACCCTTATATGGGGAAATCAGCAACCTTTATGGATTGCAGACTTGCCTGCTGCAGAACAACTGGAAGAAATTAGTGAATGGTTTTCGCTTGCTGGTGCACGGTACCCCGACCCATCATGGCCGGAAGACATTCCCTTTTTTATCGATGTAGTTAATGAGCCAATTAACGACCCTCCTAACCAGCTAGGAGACGGTGGAAATTATATTCGAGCCCTTTATGGACCGACAGGGACAGGTTATGATTGGATTGTGAAAGCCTTTGAACTTGCACGGGAGCATTTTCCAACAGCCAAGCTCCACATCAATGAGTATAACGTGATCAACAACGACAACAGAACCACCCAATACATTCAAATCATAAATATTCTAAAAGCAAAACACCTAATTGACGGAATCGGAATACAGTGTCATCGGTTCGAGGTTGAAAATGCCTCGGTTAGCCAACTCAAAGCAAACCTTGACAAGCTTGCAGAAACAGGTCTGCCGATTTATGTAACCGAATTCGACATTGGTAATCTCAATGGCACCGGTGAACCGAACGATAACCAGCAACTTGAACTATACCAGCGGGTTTTCCCGGTTCTATGGACACACCCCGCTGTGCAGGGCATTACCTTATGGGGTTATATTCAAAACCAGATTTGGCAGACCACTGCTTTTTTGGTGCGGAGTGATGGCACAGAAAGACCCGCTATGACCTGGCTTAAAAACTATGTACCAACCACTCAAGGAGGATCGTTCTGTCTAACAACTCATATTGAGGAGCGTACTTCAGGCATAAACATCTATCCGAACCCTTCAACTTCTGGAAATATTTTTCTGGAATCAACGGATCACAACTTGGCCATTACTGTGCGCAACCTTCAGGGGAATACCCTTTTATTTAAAACTATTAAGGCCAATGAGGCCACTGAAGTGCATATCTCAGACGCCTCTGGATTATACGTGTTGGAAATCTTCGATGGCAAACAAACGTGGTACAAGAAGTTAATGATACAGAAATAGAAGTCCGTTGATTAAGTAAATTGTATATAGATGAAATCCATCAATAGAGCTTTTAAAATTATCCTGTACACCAGCTTTCTGTTTGCAGGGTTAGTAGCATGCAGCAAATCAGAAGAGCCCACCCCTTCACCTACTATACCACTAAAAATGCTGTCCATTGATCCTGCTACCAGGTATCAAACAATTGCCGGCTTTGGCGGGGCCAATCAAATGTGGGGCACACAATTCCCAACAGCAAGTGATATGAAAAATGCTTTTGGGACAGAGGAATCCGATCTGGGATTAAGTATTTTCCGTGTACGCATAGCGTCCGATCCGAATGAATGGCCACTGATTGTAAACGTAATAAAGGAAGCAAAAAAGTATGGTGCCATAATTCAGGCTTCTCCCTGGTCGCCACCAGCAGCTTTAAAAAGCAACGGAAGCGATATTGGTGGCTTTCTTCCTGAACAAAATTATGAAGCCTTTGCGAATCACCTGAATGACTACCTTTCCTATATGGCCTCTCAAAATGCAGATATTGATGTGATTTCCATTCAGAATGAACCCGACATTCAGGTAAGCTATGAATCGTGCGATTGGACTTCATTGCAAATAAGAAACTTCCTTAAGGATTACGGGCATCTTATAACTCCCAAAATTGCAGCACCGGAATCGTTCAATTTCAATCAGAGTTTTACTAATGCCATTCTTAACGATGACGCGGCAATAGCCAACCTCGATATTGTAGCCGGACATATATATGGAGGTGGGCTAGCCCCTTTTCTGTTAGCCGAAGCAAAAGGCAAGGAAATTTGGATGACTGAATACCTAATGAATCTGAATACCGGAAACGCTGGCGCACCTGCCTGGACTACCTACAGCAATGAGGCAATATGGGATGAGACATTACAAATGCTTAGTACAGTTCACCAGTCCATGATGCATAACTGGAACGCCTATATCTGGTGGTATTTAAAGCGCTATTATTCATTTATTGGCGATGGAACAAATGGAACACCCTCTGGGGAAATACTGAAAAGAGGGTATGCTTTTTCTCATTTCTCGAAATTTGTTCGACCAGGTTATGTTCGGATAAAAACTGAGTTCCAACAATCCAATGCACTTTTCTCGGCCTATCAGGGTGATGGAAATATTGTTTTAGTGTTACTAAATCCGAGTGTCACTTCCATTACCAACATCAGCCTGAAAGTTGCCGGAGAATCTCCGGCATCAGCAACGCAGTATTTAACTACTGTTACTCAGAACAGAATTAAGACAACGATTCAGCCACAGGACGGACACCTGGTGGTATCGTTAAGCCCAAAGAGCATTACCACTATTGTAGTGGATAACTAGCAAATTATTATGAAGCAAACTTTCAACAGGATTACTCAACTTGCTTAAAAGAAAAAGATTGATGCAACTGATATTCGTGTTAAGTCAAGTTACCTTAAGCCACCGGAATCAAAATATTTATAAGGATTACATTTGTTACAAAATAGAATATGAAAACACTAAACCACCTTATCGCTACAGTCCTATTTGGACTATTATTAACAACCTGTACCCAGAATAAAACAATAACAACCGAACCATCATTAAAAAATGCTTTTACCGATGATTTCATGATCGGAACAGCATTAAGCGCAAACCAGATTGAAGAGAAAAATTCTGTAGCCGATGCCCTTATCCGTGAACAGTTTAATGTACTTACTGCCGAAAACATTATGAAAAGCATGTTCCTTCAACCTGAGTGGGGCAAGTTTGATTTTACGTTGGCCGATAAACTGGTTGACTACAGTAAGAAAAATAACATGGCCTTGGTGGGCCATACACTTATCTGGCATAGCCAACTGCCACGCTACGTGCACCGCATTACCGATAGGGATTCTTTAACACAATTTTTCACCACTCATATCACTACTGTTGCCTCCCGTTACGATGGTAAAATATTGGGTTGGGATGTTGTTAATGAAGCGCTGAACGAAGATGGAACCATGCGTGAATCCATTTTTTATAAACTACTAGGCGAAGATTATGTAACGGAAGCCTTCCGATTAGCACAACAGGCTGCCCCAAATACCGAATTATATTATAACGATTACAATATCGAACAACCTAAAAAACGGGCAGGCGCCATTGTACTTATGAAAAGAATTCAGGATGCAGGCCTTCGAATTGACGGTGTAGGCATACAAGGCCATTGGCATGTCGGGAGAATTCCTTTGAAAGATATTGAAGAAAGTATTTTGGAATATTCTGCACTGGGTTTAAAAGTTATGATTACCGAATTGGATGTGGAACTGCTGCCCCGCAATTTCACTGGAGCAGATGTAAGCCAGCGCATGAAAATGAGAGACGACCCAGCATTTAACCCCTATGTTACAGGCTTACCCGACAGTATTCAGCAACAGTTAGCCAGCGATTATGAAGCCTTATTTAATTTGTTCCTGAAACATAAAGACAAAATAACAAGGGTAACTTTCTGGGGTGTAAATGACGGACAAAGTTGGTTGAACGGTTGGCCCGTGCCCGGCAGAACCAACTACCCATTATTATTCGACAGGGAGTTCAAACCCAAACCTGCATTTTACAAAGTGATAGAAACCAAAGAAAATCTTAATTAACAACTAGAAACAAAAGCCCGGCAAGATTTATATGACCACAAACTCGCAAAAATTATCAGTACTTGAAAAGGTA
>CAZCRJ010000019.1:0-15162 GCA_964501015.1 uncultured Roseivirgaceae bacterium
ATCGTATTTTTTAATGTTGCTAAAACGGCAACATCTACAGAGGTTTGATTAAAATCAGTCTTAACAAGGGTCGAAGGACTGATCTGAAGGTCCATATTGACATCGAAAAAATATGCCGCTGTAATATTCATGTGATTTTCCAGGGCGTTTCGTTGGCTTCCTCCGAAGTCAAATTCAGACTTGAGCAAATGATTAAACCCAATGCCGGCATAATACTTTTCACTTCTGTACATTAATCCAACACCAAGATCAGGACGTATCTGCGACTCTTTACCGGTTTTATTGACCAGGAAAGGATCGCTATCGTCAATGGCACGATACATATCAAAATCAAGTGTTTGGGCATACATCCCCAATTTAATTCCGAAGCTTAATTTATTCTGTTTGATTCCCAAATGATAGGCATACATAGCCTGAGCCTCAAGATTATTTTGCGGGCCAAGGCGATCGTTCAATATATACATTCCAAATCCACTCTTCAACTTATGGATGGGTGCTGACATGGTGAAAATCTGGGAGGTTGGTGCGCCACCATCTCCAAAGGAAGATTGATACCCCAGCCACTGGCTTCGATAAAGTAGGGATACACGGGTAATTCCATCTTCGCCTGCAGCGGCCGGAGTCAGATAGAGATTATTAAACATGTATTGTGTAAAGTGTGCGTCCTGCTGCGCATATAAATGGGCACCACCGGTAGTTAGCAGAAGGCAAAAAATGATATGTAAACCTTTCTTGAGCATTAAAGTCACAACATGCAGACGCTAAAGTAAATGCTTTTTTATGACACTTTCAAAATCGAAGGTATTAAAGTGCATTAAAAAACAAGTATTTGTAAGATCCAATGGATGAACCAGTTATTTAGAACCATTTACCTTCTTTATATAGAGTTCTATGGCTCCAGTCATGGATGGTGCATTCGGTAGGGGAGCTTCAATGTCCAGAATAAACCCGGCATCACGTACTGCCTTGGCGGTGGTTGGTCCAAAGGCTGCTATTCGCGTATTATTTTGGACAAAATCCGGGAAATTTACCATCAGCGAATTAATGCCTGAAGGACTGAAAAAGGCCAGTATATCATAAAAGACTTCCTTTAGATCAGACAAGTCGCTGGCAACCGTATTATATATAATGGCTTCGGTAAAATGAAAACCATTTTTTTCCAAAAATTCAGGGATGTCGTTTTTACGAATATCGGAGCACGGAAACAAATACTTTTCATTCTTGTGCTTTTTCAGAATCTCAAGCAGGTCCTGGGTGGTCTTCAGGCCGGTAAATATTTTACGCTTGCGAATAACAATGTACTTCTGAAGGTAATTTGAGGTCTGGTCAGAAATACAGAAATATTTCATATCAGCGGGCATTTCAACTTTCAGCTCCTGGCATATCTGAAAAAAATGATCAACGGCATTGCGGCTTGTAAATATGATTGCTGTGTGTTGCAGGATATCTATCTTCTGCTTTCTGAATTCTTTAGCAGGCACAGGGTCCACTTGTATAAATGGCCTGAAGTCAATTTTCAGATTGAATTTCTCTGCCAGTTTAAAATAAGGTGAGTTCA
The DNA here is from genome assembly GCA_964501015.1 of uncultured Roseivirgaceae bacterium. Taxonomy (GTDB): domain Bacteria; phylum Bacteroidota; class Bacteroidia; order Cytophagales; family Cyclobacteriaceae; genus UBA2336. Next base: position 1,559 of record CAZCRJ010000019.1, read on the forward strand.
GATCGGTCGGAGCCTCCTGCGTAATCAGAATGCTTTTTACTTTACGCAACCGTTCATTCACTTTTTCACTCATGTCAACTTCTAATGGATTCACCTATTCGTAAAGCACTTTAACAACAAAAAGGATGGGTAATAATTCGGTGAGGCAAATGTAAGAAAATAAATGGAACACCGATACGTGAACTCTATTCAACAATTTAATAAACACAAGAATTAGCCAACCGAAGAGTATCCATGGGAACACCGCATAAAAAATTACAAGCCCACCGTCAGGAACAAGTGTACCGTAGATCAACACACTAACCATCAGTAAAATCATGGATAGGGAAACCATACGTATAAAATTCAGAAACTGAAAGCCCATTTGCTCCCTGAAATTGAATATTACCGAAAACATTTTGAGTACCAGCGCTTTTACAAAAAAGATTGTCAGTACAAGAATTCCTAGTTCAGCCCACCTGAGAAAGACAACATGGAAGTCAGAATTTTTACTTGGACCAAGCAGTTGATCGTGCCTCAATAAAAGCAATAAAAAGCTGGTAAGTAAAGAGGCAAAGACATAGAATAAAATGTTTCCCCAATTCCCGATACGGTTCAGCGGCTGGCTTTCATCTCCTTCGCGTACGGGAAATAATTTTATTGCAGAAAAGCAATGCGCGGTCAGCCTGGGGTTAAGTCTGAGCATAACGGAAAAAAAAACAAATAGGATGAGTAGGGCAACCACGGTGAGGTTTTGAAACGTATTTTCATTCCGGTCAAGCGGCCCTGCTTCCGAAATTCCAAGCGATGGGAGTTCCGTTCCGATACTGGTTTTTAATGACATTGTGTTTAATCCGCCAGGCTGATGGACACCGATAAACAAGTGGTTCTTATTAAAAAGACGTGCAAGGCTATCCACTGATGCGTTTAGCTTCATCACCTGTTCCTGAACTAATACGCCTTCCAAAAATACACTGAAAGCCTGGTCGCTCTCCAGTAGTAACCTGTATCCTTTATACACTTCTGCATCCAAAACAAAATAAACAATGACGGGCGAATTCACCTCACGGTCGGCATAGGGCTTGTATGTATTATTTGCATATACTAACCACTCGCTGCGCAAATCCTTTATTTCTAAAAAGTTTTCTTGCGCTACGGAAGAATGAAGGATCATTAAAAAACATCCCAGGAATACTACACGGCTCATGGCGTGCGAAATTATCGGATTGGTATCGGATAACGAAATATTATCAGTGCAGACCACAGAAAGGCGTACTTTTGCCTAACCCATGGCTGGTATCTATCTTCATATTCCTTTCTGTAGGCAGGCCTGCTATTATTGTGATTTTCACTTTTCCACTAATCAAAATCGTATGGTTGAAATGGTGGACGCCATGGTGGAAGAACTTCGCCTTCAACAGGATTTCTTAGGAGGCGAACGAATTAACACAATATACTTCGGTGGCGGAACGCCTTCCTTGCTTACTGAAGGACAGATTACTACGCTCTTAAATGCAATTCATCAGCATCATTCAGTTGATCCCGCTGCGGAAATAACCCTTGAGGCTAATCCGGATGACCTTACAGAAAAGAGCCTTACGGCATTTAAGCAAGCCGGGATCAACCGGCTCAGCATTGGTATCCAGTCGTTTCAAGACGACTTGCTGACGTACCTGCACAGAGCACATGATTCCGTTCGGGCTCTAACAAGTTTTCAATGCGCACGCGCTGCGGGATTTACCAATATCAGTATCGATTTAATTTATGCCATTCCAGATCAGCATGATGCAAAATGGGAACGCGATATCGAGCAGGCACTAACATTAAACCCTGAGCATATCAGTTGTTATTCGTTAACGATCGAAGAGAAAACGGTCTTCGGCCGATGGGCTGCTGCCGGAAAACTGAAGCTGGTGCAGGATGATGATGCTGCCAGTCAACTGGAAGTACTGATTGGTAAACTGGAGCGTAACGGATATGAGCATTATGAAATATCCAACTTTGCAAAACCCGGATATTACTCACGCCACAACAGCAGCTATTGGAGGCAACAGAAATACCTGGGCATAGGCCCAAGTGCACATTCGTATAATGGAGCCATTCGTGCTTTTACCGTAAGCAATAATTCCTTATACCTTACCGCAATTGCAAGCGGTAATGTGCCAGCTGAAACAGAAGTATTAACCCGGGAAAACAAAGTCAATGAATTTATCCTGACCACTCTTCGCACGCATTGGGGAACAAATCTAACAACCATAAAGAGGGAATATCAACATAATCTACTCGAACAAAACCATGTGTATATTAATGACCTGATAGATCAGGGATTGGCCATTCTGGAAAACGATACTCTTTTTCTAACACAGAAAGGGAAATTTCTTGCCGATAAAATTGCGTCTGAATTATTTTTACACGCACTATGATAGCTGAATTCCATATCGATAAAAAACGATACCAGGCTGACCTGCAAAATCCAATAGACATTTCTTTACCACTTTATGAGGGAAAGAACAATCCGAACTGTTACTGGGCAGAACCGATTAAATTCGAAACGATAGTGTCAGGAAATTTTATTGGAAGCGTCAAGGCTGGAGGATCCGTGAACTACCAGCGACTTTCGCTTACTCCTCATGGAAACGGAACCCATACAGAATGTTATGGTCATATTTCTGCTGATGGCGCTACCCTTAACCAACTCCTCAGAACTTTTCACTTTCTGGCAGAGGTCATCACGGTAAATCCGGTGAAAAACACACAAGGTGATTTTGTCATTACCAAGGAAATGCTACTTGATGCCATTACCTTTCCGGATATAGAGACACTCATTGTTCGCACCTTGCCGAATGATGTGTCCAAAAAAACAAGGCAGTACTCGGGTTCCAACCCTCCCTATTTTTTAGAAGAAGCCATGGAGGTAGTGGTTTCGCATGGCATTAAACACCTGCTCACCGATCTGCCCAGCCTTGACCGGGAAGTTGATGAAGGCAGACTTGCTGCACATAAAATATTCTGGGGATTCCCAGCTACTTTGCGCAAAACATGCACCATTACTGAATTAATTTATGTTGACAATTCTGTACAGGATGACCGGTATCTTTTAAACCTGCAGGTACTAAGCCTTGAAATGGATGCCAGTCCTAGTAAACCGGTGCTATACAAGCTGAAAGAAGTTTTGTAATTTTCGCTCCTCTATGATGTCTTCTGAAGAAAAACGGGTGTACATGTTGTTGAAATCTGTCATCTTCCATTATCATGGACTTGATACCGAAGAGCGGCTTGACTTGCAAAAAACAGCAGATGACCTAAATGCCCATGAAGCCTACGAATGGGCGCATGAGTTTATTGCAGAAAATTACCTGACATCATTTGAGCGTGCACGCGATTATCTGAACACCATCATTTCCGATTATCCTAAAGATAAACGTGTTGCGTTGATTAATATGGTATGGCAATCCAATAACCTGAAAGGATACGTAACAGAAATGGAGGCCACTGCTATGCTAAAGCTTGCTAAAGACTGGAATGTACAGCAGGAATTAATAGATATTTTACTTCATTAAGATCAAAGGCTCATCATGTCTTTGAACTTTGCCGCTTGTCTGCGGCTCACTTCCACTTTATCACCCCCTTTTAATTTTACCATTAAGCCACCATTAAACCATGGCTCAATGCCCTCCACCCAACTCAGGTTTATAATGTGTTTCCGGCTTGCGCGGAAGAACGCACGCTCATCGAGTTTTTCATCCAGTGCATTCAATGATTTGTGAATCATGGGGCGGTTGGTGTCAAAGTATACTTTGATATAGTTTCCATCCGATTCAAACAAACGGATATTGGATAAGCTTACAAACCAGCATCGCTCCCCGTCTTTTACAAAAACCTGATCGTTAAGGCCCAGCTTCTTCTCCCCTTCCACGCGTGTTGACGCAACCCGTGTACGTTCCTTTTCCGCAATTTTTGTAATCGTTTCTGCCAATCGCTCGGCTTGTATGGGTTTGAGTACATAATCCAATGCGCTTACCTCAAAAGCCTTTAGTGCAAATTCATCATAGGCCGTGGTAAATACCACCAGTGGCACAGCATCGAGTTCTTCCAGTAATTGAAACCCTGTCTTCCCTGGCATTTGAATATCCAGAAACAATAAGTCAGGATTGAGGTCATTAATCATTTGCACTGCTTCATCGGCATTGGCCGCTTCGCCAACAATTTCAATGGAAGGATGATCCTCCAGTAATTTTATCAGTTCCTTGCGCGCCAGGCGCTCATCATCTACTATTAGGGCTTTCATTTTCCTGAAATTTTAACGTGTGTTTTGTCGACCATATTCCTTTCCGGATTCTCTGCCTTAACCAGATTTGCCCCGTGGGCTGGTTTCAAGTTTTGGTAGTATTATTTCGGTGAGCACAAAGGTATCGTTTTCATTTACAATCCTGAAAGAAGCCTCGTCACCATATAAAAGTTTTAATCGCTGCCGGGTGTTTTTCAATCCCAACCCGGTTGCCTTACCCCTTCGCGAAGTAGGAAGTAACTGGCCACTGTTCCGGATAAGAATTTGTAACCGGCCCTTCTCTACTACCGTCCTGAGTTGTACAGTTCCACCTTGTGTTAATCGAGAAATACCATGTTTTATTCCATTTTCAACCAATGTCTGGATCATAAACGGAGGCACCAGGAATTTGCTGGATTCTGGATCAATCTGAAGATCCGTCTTTAAGCGCTCTTCAAATCGTACACTTTCAAGGCTCAGGTAATCCTTTACAATTTTCAATTCATCATCAAACTTGGTAAGTCCTCGTTTTTCAAAGGTCAGGGAATTACGCAAGATGTTGGAAAGTTGATTTATTGCCTGTTTGGATTTGGATGGATTCTCATCAACCAAGGCCCGGATGCTGTTAAGTGCATTAAAAATAAAATGAGGATTGAGTTGAGATTTCAGGTTGTTGAGCTCAATTTCAATCATGGAGGCCTCGTACTTTAGCGACTTGTTATACTGGGCAAGGTAGTGGTAGGTAAAGTAGAACACTGACCATAAGAAGAAGAAGATCATGTAAACGGCTGAAAGCCCCAGTGCCTGCTCAATATCAAATGCCGCATACAACACACTTGGACGGCCTGTGATCATGCTTATCGGAATGCGCAAAATATAGATAATAACACCCATTAGCGCTGATGCAAACACTACACGCAGCAATAAATTCGGAATGTTGAGGTTGATCCACTTTCTGCTTTTAAGAATTAATCGGAACCGGTGGGTGATCAGTAAAAAAAGCAGGGCTTCGGCTACAAAAAACAATGTTCGGTTCCAGCTAAAGCCTTGTTCTGACGCAAGGGCACTGAACATTATTTGCAAGATGGCATAAGCCGCCCACCCACTTATCTGCAAAATCCAGTAAAGACGCTTCTTGTTATCAACCATGATTTGAAGAACAAAAGTATGGTTTCCCGGATTGCAGGAGTAAACTTTTCTACAGAAGGAGTAAAAAGGGTTCTATTAAAAGAACTCTGTTCGAAGCAAGAACAGGAAAAGAAAACCGGTTATGCCCATCAATATCCAGGTAAGGATAACCAGTACCTTTCGGTACCTATCAAGCGAGGGCTCGTTGGTGAGCGCATTAACAATAAAGGCGGTGCCAGCAAACGCATAGAGGGCAGATTCCAGGTAATCGGAAGTATAAAGTTCGTACCCGCTTACAGCTATAAAAATCAAACCAAACAAATATTGACGGAGTTGCGAATTCATATTTGAGAATTGAGTATTTGGTTATCAAAAAGCATCTGTTGAAATCCTTTCTTTAGATGCCTTAATCTACTTGCAAAATAAATAAGAATTAATGGTATCGCTAAACCAATCAAAGTAGACTCTGTCGATGGATCGTCAGATTACTTCAATTCTGCTTTCAAAAATCTGCCGGTATAACTCGCAGGATTTTTAGATACCTCTTCCGGAGTGCCCTTCGCTACAATCCTTCCTCCTTTATCTCCCCCTTCAGGGCCCATGTCAACAACATAATCAGCCGATTTGATAACATCCATATTGTGCTCGATTACTAATACCGTGTTGCCTTTGGTTACCAGTTTCTGAAGAACGTCCAGTAAATGCGCAATATCCTGAAAGTGCAAACCGGTGGTTGGCTCATCTAGTATGTAGAATGTTTTGCCCGTATCACGCTTCGATAATTCCGTGGCTAACTTCACACGTTGTGCCTCTCCACCCGATAAGGTTGTCGCATGTTGCCCCAGCGAAATATAGTCCAGGCCTACATCCAAAAGGGTTTGAATCTTGCGTAGAATTTTCGGCTGATGCTCAAAAAAGCTAACCGCTTCCTCCACCGTCATGTCCAGTACATCGGAAATGGATTTTCCTTTAAACCGTACTTCCAATGTTTCCCGATTATACCGTCTGCCTTTGCAAGTTTCACAGTGCACATATACATCGGGCAGAAATTCCATTTCAATTAATCGTAAACCTGCACCTTCACATGTTTCACAACGGCCTCCCTTAACATTAAAGGAAAACCTTCCAGGCTTATATCCTCTGATTTTTGCTTCTGGCAATTGGGCGAACAAATCGCGGATGTCGGTAAACACCCCCGTATACGTTGCCGGGTTCGACCGGGGTGTACGACCAATTGGCGACTGGTCTACTTCAATTACCTTATCAATATGCTCAAGACCTTTAACGCTGTCATAGGCTAGCGGTTGAGTGCGAGAGTTAAAGAAGTATTGATTTAATATGGGGTACAACGTGTCATGAATCAACGTTGACTTTCCACTTCCTGACACTCCGGTTATACACGTGAGCGTTCCCAACGGAATGTGTACATCAACAGTGTTGAGATTATTGCCTGTGGCGCCAGTAATGGACAGTGATTTTCCGGTGCCCGTTCTCCGAATTTTTTCATATGAGATGGTTCGCTTGCCGGTAAGAAAATCTGCCGTTGTGCTGCGGATTTTTAAAAATGCTTTGGGGTCGCCAGCGGCTACCACCTGCCCTCCATGTCTTCCGGCACCTGGCCCGATATCAATAATATAATCCGACTCCAGCATCATCTCCTTGTCGTGTTCCACAACTATTACTGAATTCCCCAAGTCACGCAAATTCTTCAGTGCCTTAATCAGTTTTACATTATCGCGGGCATGCAAGCCAATGCTGGGTTCATCGAGAATATAGAGCACGCCTACCAGTTGTGTTCCAATTTGTGTGGCCAAGCGAATGCGTTGTGCTTCTCCTCCGCTTAACGTTCGCAAGGGACGGTTTAGTTGCAAATAATCCAATCCTACATCCAGTAAAAATCCGATACGTTTCCGGATCTCCTTCAGTACTTCCGTAGCAATTAATCGTTGTTTATCATTCAGCCTCGGCTCCAGATTTTCAAACCATTTGCTGAGTTGCTGAATATCAAGCATGGCCAGCTCAGCAATATTCCGGTTGTCAATTTTAAAATGAAGCGATTCCTTTTTTAACCGTGTGCCGCTGCATTCCGGGCAGATCTTGCTGATGGTAAAATCTTCCACCCATTTTTTAATGGATTCCGACCCTTCATCGCGTTGCTTTTCCAAAAAGTTAACGATGCCCTCAAATCGGGTATTCCATTCAGTACCAGGATATTTTATGGATGGAACAGCAACCGGCATGTCGTCACCATACAACAGAATCTTTAATACATCTTTCGGAATATCCTTAATGGGTGTACTGAGCGTAAGCTTATACCGCTTCAGAATGGCCTCCACCTTTTTAAAGATCCAGATATCGCGGTATTCACCTAATGGCAAAATACCACCACGGCTAATGCTCAACTTTTTATCCGGAATAACAGACTCTTCTGTAATTTCTTCAATCTGCCCCAACCCATTACACAATGGGCAAGCACCATAGGGAGAGTTGAAAGAGAACGCATTTGGAGCCGGCTCATCATACGACAAACCTGATGTCGGATCCATCAGAAATTTTGAAAAATGATGTGCCTTTTGCTGTTCGTCCAGCACCATCATTATTCCCTTTCCTTCCTTTAAGGATCGGTTAATAGACTGGGCAATACGGCTGCGGTCTTTAGGATCAACAACAATCCTGTCTATCACTATTTCAATGTCATGGATTTTATACCGGTCAACCTGCATCTTGGCCGTGATGTCCTGTAGGTCACCATCCACCCGAACTTTCGTAAACCCTTGTTTGCGTATTTGCTGAAACAATTCACGGTAATGACCCTTTCTTCCTTTTACCACCGGGGAAAGCAAGGTGAGTTTTTTGCCAGGATAGTTTTGGAAGATACTGTCAAGAATCTGGTCTTCCGACTGGCGTACCATTTTCTCACCACTGAGGTAGGAGAAGGCTTCGCCTGCCCGCGCAAAAAGCAGGCGCATGAAATCGTAAATCTCGGTTACCGTGCCCACCGTTGATCGTGGGTTACGTGAGGTGGTTTTTTGCTCAATGGATATAACCGGGCTTAGTCCGTTTATTTTATCAACATCCGGCCGCTCCAGGTTTCCCAGAAAACTTCGCGCATAGGCTGAAAAGCTTTCCATATACCTCCGTTGCCCCTCGGCATAGATGGTATCGAATGCGAGTGAGGATTTTCCACTGCCACTGATGCCGGTTATCACCACCAGCTTGTTTCGGGGAAACGTAAGGCTGATATTTTTTAGATTATGCTCCCGTGCCCCAATGATCTCGATGGAATCAAATCCGGTAATGTCCTGATGTTTTCGCTCCGCTGCAGTTCGCGCCATGAATCGATTTGAAGGCTACAAAAATGAGATAAGGAATGTTACCGGACAACCCGAATTAAAAACTGGTGCCGGGATTTCTTAATTCATAACACCAAATCCTTAGCATAGTTCTATAGTAGAAGCGACACGGTGGTATATTTCCCGCAAAGAATATATCATTCAACTATACCGGAAAGGGGGATGATTATGCAACATCATTACCAGTCACCAGCTTCAGCATGGCAAACCAATCCTGCCGGTCGAGTTTTACAGCCAACGCATGTGCACCCTCCTTTATCCGGTGAGGTTTGGTTGTCCCCAAAATGGGTACTATTCCAGAAGGATGGTTAAGCAACCAGGCGAGTAAAAGCTGACTAACAGTACATTGGTATTTCACCACTAGCATTTCCAGGCGAGACTCGACCGCTTCTTGCTGGCCATATGCCGTAAAATGTTTCCCTCCCCCTAAAGGCGACCAGGCCATTGGCGAGATCCTATGCTTCATTAGCGTATCAACTGTCCCATCAAAGAAGTGGGTGTTGTTAAAAAGCGACAATTCAATCTGGTTAGTAACAAGAGGATCAGGAACATACTGTTGGAACATCTCTAACTGAGCAGACTTAAAATTCGAAACACCAAAGTGAAGCACTTTACCACTCTGCTTCAATTGGCTGAATGTCTCGGCAACTTCTTGTGGATTCAACAGCGGATCGGGCCGATGAATCAGTAACAAATCCAGGTAATCGGTATGAAGATTTTTCAATGACGTCTCCACCGACTGAATAATATGTTCCTTTGAAGTGTCGTAATGTTTTATCCAATGCGCGGGCTTTTTATCCGACAACAGTTTGATGCCGCATTTCGTCACCAACTGAAGACCTGATCGCAGTGATGGGCGCTCCCTGATAACCTTACCAAAGAGAGCTTCGCAGGTGTAGTTACCATAAATGTCTGCATGATCAAATGTAGTGATGCCGCAATCAAGCGATTGATTGATAAGACTATCAATAGCTTCTGCCGAGAGATTGTCCCATCGCCATGCCCCGGTAATAAAGCGTGAAAATTCGGGGCCCGAAGGATGAAGTAGTGTTCTTTCCATACGTCAAATTACACACCACTATCTACGATTGAAAATCCTATGAAGTAAATAGTCTGTTTCCTGATAACTTCCTTTATCTTAGATTTTCTCAAATACCAACCTGCCATGGATCTATCCATTCTTACGCCCATCCAACAACGCAATCCGTATCAGCCTGAATTCATGCAGGCTGTTGAAGAGGTTGTAGTTTCCATTCTCCCTGTGCTTGACCGCCATCCGGAATTCAGGCGCTTGAAAATTCTTGACCGGCTGGTGGAGCCTGAACGACTAATCTCGTTTCGTGTGACATGGATGGATGATAAAGAAGAGGTGCAGGTTAACCGTGGATACCGCGTACAGATGAACAGCGCCATTGGGCCGTATAAAGGAGGATTACGCTTTCATCCTTCCGTGACCATCAGCGTATTAAAATTTCTCGCCTTCGAACAGATCTTCAAAAATGCCCTGACGGGATTACCGATGGGCGGAGGGAAAGGGGGTTCTGATTTTGATCCGAAAGGAAAATCAGAAAATGAAATCATGAAATTCTGCCAGGCGTTTATGAGTGAACTCGCCCGGCATATTAATCACCGGCTGGATGTGCCTGCGGGCGATATTGGTGTTGGTGGACGCGAAATCGGCTATTTATTCGGGGCCTATAAAAAAATCAAAAACGAATTTACAGGTGTTTTAACGGGCAAGGGCATTGGATGGGGAGGAAGCCTGATACGGCCCGAAGCAACTGGCTATGGGCTGATCTATTTTGCTGAAAACATGCTGCATGCAAAGGGTGATTCTATGAAGGGAAAAACATGCTTAGTCTCGGGATCGGGAAACGTAGCACAATATGCAATTGAGAAAATAATCGACATGGGCGCCAAAGCGATTACCGCTTCCGACTCCACAGGCTTTATTGTTGACGAAGAAGGAATTGGAAAAGAAAAACTCGAATTTTTAATGGACCTCAAAAATAATCGCAGAGGGCGCATACACGAATACGCAGATCAGTTTACAAGCGCTTCATTTTATCCGATTGATCCTTCCGCTGATCATAATGCCCTGTGGAATATAAAAGCAGACTGTGCCTTTCCGTGTGCTACCCAAAATGAAGTGAATGGAATAGATGCCAATAATCTGGTAAAAAATGGAGTTAAACTGGTGGGTGAGGGCGCCAACATGCCGGTGACTATTGAGGGTATTAATATCCTGATCGATAACGGTATACTCTATTCACCGGGTAAGGCTTCCAACGCTGGCGGAGTAGCTACATCCGGACTCGAAATGACACAAAATTATATGGGTGTATACTGGACAAAGGAAGAGGTAGACAGAAAGCTTCAGGATATTATGAAAACCATTCATGATAACTGTCTTGCGGCCGCCAATGACTATGGTAAGCCCGGTAATTATATGGTGGGCGCCAACATTGCAGGTTTCCTTAAAGTGGCCAACGCGATGAAGGAGCAGGGAGTACTTTAATGCAGACTTTATTCAATCTCCTGAGTAATTCTTCGGTAAAACTTTAACTCCGGTATCCGGCCTTTTGATTGCTCACTTACTGTATAATACCCCTTTCCTTTTCGGTGGAAGGCAATGCTTTCACCCTGGGGCTCTTCATCGTAAGGAAGAATAAATGGCTTTTGCAGAAGCAGCTCTTCCACCGGTTCATTATTTTCCCTTCGCCAATAATATACCTGTAAATAATTCTTGATGAGAATCTCCTTTCCGTCAGGTGACCAATCTGCCGCAACGATTTTTGTAAACGGCAACTCCGATAATGTTTTTTCGGCTACCATTTTTTCAGTAGTAGATTGTGGAAAGGGCAACCTGTAGAGGTTAACAGCGCTTTCACGTTTGGAGAAAATATATAAGTCGCGTGTATGTGGATCTATCATTAACGACTCAGCATCGCGTTTTCCGTCAGGCAACGAAAATTTAATTGAATCAATAGCTTGTACGGTCAGACTCATTTTTTTCTTTGGCATCACCGGCTCCTCCATACGGTATATGTATTTGTACTTATGCTTGGCGTTGTTATCTCCTATTTCTCCAATATAGACATACGTCTTGGTTGAGTCAGGTCCCGGTCCTACAGCAATATCTTCCCAATCCCGGTGTTTAATTCCTTCCAACGAAACAGTTAGGCGGTGTCGGCCCACTGAATCAATCAAAAATATTCTTGCTTTATCACCGCTATCATTGTGTGTCCACAACATTCCCGGATTACTAATGCTGGCAGCAAGACCTGATGCCTCATCAATTTTTGGATTATCCAACTGCCCCGCCAACACACCCCGTTCAAACCACTCAGGAGAATTATTCTCCCGTATGGTGCAACCAATAAACAAAGTGGATACACTACAAATGATGGCAAGTACTTTTTTCATATCTCCTGGTAATTCCCTTGGTATAGTTTCAAATAGCTTGCAGTAAAAGTAATCAATCCTGATTCATCTGATCTTTTGTCTACTTTTGTTGAATGTATGAAGAACCCGTTTTACCGGATGACCAGGAAGAAGAACTACTGTTTGAGCACCATCGCATAGTTGCTGACCCGGGGCAAGGCCTCATTCGCATCGATAAATTTCTAAATTCCCGGTTATCCAACGTTTCCCGGTCACGAATACAAAAAGGAATTGATGATGGATTTGTGCTGGTAAATGATAAGCACATAAAATCCAACTATAAGGTACATCCCAACGATGTGATCGTTATATCCTTCCCGGAACCCCCACGCGATACCGATGTGGTTCCTGAAAACATTCAGTTGAATATTGTGTATGAAGATAATTCTCTACTGGTCATTAATAAACCCGCTGGAATGGTGGTCCATCCTGCTTACCAGAACTGGACAGGCACATTAGTCAATGCCCTTGCTTACCACTTCCAAAACCTTCCTAATATGAAAGGCAATGAAGGTAAGCCCGGCCTTGTTCACCGTATTGATAAAGACACAACGGGCTTATTGGTCATTGCTAAAACCGAAAAGGCTATGACAGCCCTGGCAAAACAATTTTTTGATCATTCTATTGAACGCACATACTATGCGATTGTATGGGGTGTTCCTGATCCCCCGGAAGGAACAATAAATGTTCATGTGGGAAGAAGCTTAAAAGACAGGCGTGTGACTACAGCATTTCCAGAGGGAGAATACGGGCGCCATGCCATCACTCATTATACCTTGCTGAAAGACTTCCGGTATGTTTCGCTTATAGAATGTAAACTGGAGACAGGACGAACGCACCAGATCAGGGCGCATTTGAAATACCTGGGGCATCCGCTGTTCAACGATGCTATGTATGGAGGCGATCAGATTACAAAGGGAACAGTTTTTACCAAATACAAACAATTTGTTGATAACTGCTTTAAGATTATTCCTCGACAGGCCCTACATGCAAAAACATTGGGATTCATTCATCCGGAAACAAAAGCATACATGCAGTTTGATTCAGAACTTCCGGAAGATTTTAAGGCCGTGCTGGAAAAGTGGGAAAATTATGTGCAGTATCATTAGCGCAATTAACGGCTTACCCATAACCAAGAACGTTATCGTGATTTGCTGAACGTCATCTTTTAGTTAACCTGTTCCTTCACTTATGGGAGTAGGAAATATTCCAGCCAATATAAATCGACTGGTGCACAGCGGATGCGTGCGGTGGTCAGGCCTGCAACTTCAGACTTCTATCAGTCTTAAGGGCCTTCCTGATTTCCTTCATCGCCTCACGCTTGAACCGTTTGTACTGGCCTTCATCCTGCGGAGGAGCAAGCATGCTTTTAATATAAGCCAATACTTTTTCGGATTGAGTCTGATCCAGGGCGTCCAGCGACTCCAGGATCT
>CAZCRJ010000020.1:0-906 GCA_964501015.1 uncultured Roseivirgaceae bacterium
TGTAAGGCAATATCGGCAATCTTCAACCCCTGGCTAACCCCTCCGCACTTCATCAATTTAATGTTAAAGATTCCACAGGCCAGCGGTGGCTTTACCAATTCAAGCGCGTCTTTTGGAGAAATGAGTGATTCATCTGCTGCGATTACTCTCCGAACCTCATCCGGCAAAGATTTCAATTCACTAATGGCTTTCGCAGGAAGGGGTTGTTCAATCAATTCAATTTTTAGGTCCTTCGTTTTCTTATAAAACTCAACCGTTTGTTCAGGAGAGTAGCCTTGGTTGGCATCAATTCGAATGGTATAATCATATCCATACGACTCCCGCATCTTTACCATACGTTCAATATCTTCCGATAAATCTTTGCCCAGCTTCACCTTGATAGCTTTAAATCCCTGCTTAAGGTAATCGGCTGTTTCCTTTACTGTTTCCTCAACGCTTTTAATTCCAATGGTATTGGACGTTGGCATGGAATGTATTTTCTGTCCCAGGTATTTCACCAACGGAATATCCAATAATTTTGTATACGCATCATGAAGCGCAATATCAAGCGCTGCACGGGCAGCAGGATTTTTCGGAAACTTTTGCCAGATATCGTACAGCAGCTGGTTTAGCTCCCGGATATCCCGGCCAATTAAAAATTCTATGTTCTTTTCTTCCAGTGCCTGAAGTGTTTGATTCAGGTTTTCGCCTACTACATATTCACTGGGATTACCGGCACCAATACCTGTTATCCCATTCGAAAGCGTAATCTCAACAAAAGCGTTTCGCACTTCGTCAACTGTTTTAAACGCAATGGTATAAGGCTTTGTGTTGCCCAGGTCTGCGCTCCATACGCTGATGTTTGTAATCTTCATGGGTTGGGTGGTTAGGAATTATTTTTTTTAATCAAATCCGCAAAAACAGAAA
>CAZCRJ010000020.1:916-14714 GCA_964501015.1 uncultured Roseivirgaceae bacterium
AGGTATCGATAATTCCCCCTCTGTTTGCTCAGCCCATCCCCTTGCTTCTTCAGTAGTCATCTTCATGGTGTTTACCGTTACGGCAACGGTAGGCGCTCCGTAAATTTTAATGAGGTCTATTTCATCTTTCATGGAGGGAATATAGGCAGGATAATACTCCATGTCTTTGTACTGCTTACGGGCAGGATTATGCTGCAGCACAACAGCATCCGCATCAGCCGACACAATCCATTCTGCACCTGCCGGACCACTGGGGTTACGCAACGAAGATTGCCCTTCAATAAACATAATGTCAGGCTTTACATCATGGTAACATTGCCACATGGCGTGCTCCATTTCCCCGGAGATAAAATCATTAATAGTGGAGTCGAATATGAAGCCATATTTCGCGCCCTGCATCCAGCCTGTTTGCCCGGTATAAATCATCTCTGCTTTATATCCTGCTTTTGTCATAGCTTCCGTTAAAATGCGTGAAGTAGTTCTTTTACCCAACGCGCAGTCTGTTCCGAGTACAGCTACTTTCAGCGATTTTACTTCCTTTATTTTTCCATTCCAGAAATGGAGATCTTTGAATTTCTTGGGTTTCCGTACGTCTATTATCTCCAGCCCTTTTTGCTTCGCCAGCGCTGCCAGTTCTTCATGGTCCGAAACATAATCGTGCAACCCATTTACTAGATGCAACCCATTTTCAAGCGCTTCCTTTAGCATTGCCTGCAAGGACTGAGGAAGTATTCCTCCTTTTGTAGCTATGCCTATTACGCAATATGCCGCCTTCTCGCCCGAGGTTTTTACAAATTCTGTTATCGATGAATAGATGGGGAGATTGCGATGAATACCATCCATTACTTCACCCGCATCCTTGCCGGCCTGCTTGTGGTCAATTATTCCCAAAACATTAAATCGCTCCGATCCGCGTATCAGTCCATGGGCTGTTTTAGCACTACTCGAACTCAGGTAGCCGCCCGTGATAACTATTGCATTACTTTTCATACTGTATTTAAAGGGCGGAAAATTCATGGATAAATAAGAGTTTTCAAAGCCATAGGGCTGTCTTTTTCATTAATTTTGTATAAACTGAAGAATATGTTCAGAATGCTATTGGTACTGTTGTCTATAGTGGTGTTCTCAGGAGCGTCTGCGCAGCGTATTTCCGGAACCTGGCAAGTAGCAAAAGATAGCCAATGCCTGACGGACGAAATGGGAACTGCGTCTGAAACAGAGGAAGAACTGCTGGAAAGTATGGCATCGATGGCAGGAACTACTCCGAAAACCATCTTTTTCAATACTAATGGAACAGGGGAAGAAAACTGGCGATCGCGTGGAAAGAAAAAACCCTCTTCAAAATCCCAGTTCCTCTACCGCTACAGTAACGGCACGCTGTATTTTTTAGATAAGAAATCACGATTAATAACCGGTATCTATATCGTTGAAGAAATAACCCAATCTTCCCTTATTATTTTTAATAAAGAGCGTTCATGTGAACGAACTGAATTTTTACGGGTTAATTAAGCATGATCACCACAACTGGAAAAAGGGACATCCGGAAGCTTTCACTGGAAGAACTCAAAGTGTTCTTCACTGAACGCGGGGAGAAAGCGTTTCGCGCTCAGCAAGTTTACGAATGGCTGTGGAAGAAATCGGCCAAGGATTTCACCCAGATGACGAACCTGTCGGTATCAACACGTGAGCTGCTGAATGAACATTTTACCATCAATCACATCAGGGTAGACCAGATGCAGCGCAGTGAGGATGGCACCATTAAAAATGCAGTAAAGCTTTTCGATGGACTTGTTGTGGAATCTGTTCTCATCCCAACAAAAGACAGGATTACTGCATGTGTATCCTCGCAGGTGGGATGCAGTCTGGATTGTAAATTTTGCGCCACCGCCCGATTAAAACGTATGCGTAACCTTTCCCCTGACGAAATCTACGACCAGGTAGTAGCCATCCGGCAACAAGCAGAACTATTCTTTAACCGTCCCCTTACCAACATAGTATTTATGGGAATGGGGGAACCACTGCTCAACTATACGAACGTTATCGATGCCATTGAAAAAATCACTTCACCTGACGGGCTAAATATGGCCTCAAGGCGCATTACTGTTTCAACTGTAGGTATTGCCAAGATGATTAAAAAGATGGCCGATGATGACGTAAAGTTTAACCTCGCTGTTTCACTTCACGATGCCATCAACGAAACCCGTTCGGCCATCATGCCCATCAATGATACCAACCCACTGGAAGATCTTGCGGATGCACTCACCTATTGGTATAAAAAAACCAGGCGGCAAGTAACCTATGAATACGTTATCTGGAAGGGAATCAATGACCATGCTGAACATGCGCGGGCACTGGCTAAATTCTGCAAAATCATTCCTTCCAAAGTAAATCTGATTGAATATAACCCAATCGATGATGGGGAATTTCAGCAGGCCGGTGAAGAGGCCGTGCAGTTGTATCAGAAAATATTAACTGAAAATGACATCATCGTACGGATACGAAAAAGCAGGGGAAAAGACATTGACGCTGCCTGCGGACAATTGGCGAACAAAAATTGATTGTGTGATTCAATAAATCTGAATCAATAAGCAGAAGAAGGATCCTTACTTCTTGCTGGCATTAAAAAGTTTCTCTTTCTCCTCCTTTGTCAGGCTTTCATATCCTCCGTCAGAAATTTTATCCAGAATAGCATCAATTTCATCCTGCGATGTTTTGATGGTGGACTTTTTTGCTGCCGATGGTCGTTTTACAGATTCTTCGCTCCTATAGGTTACTTTTACTTTAGGTTTACTATTGAACAGGTCGACAAACCAATCCAGTGTAACGGTAATCCAGCCACCCCAGTTTACTCCTGCCTGTAACTGCTTCATATAAATGAAGCCCATTAATGCTCCGCCCAGGTGTGCAATGTTACCGCCAAAGTTAACCCCTTGCCGTACTGAAAGGAGTGAAAGTAAAACGTAGAAAAAAGCGATGTATTTAATCCGTACAGGGCCAAAAAGCAACAGGTGAAACGTGTAGTTGGGGAGCAATACTGCCGTGCCTACAACAATAGCATAAATGGCTCCTGATGCCCCAACCATTGTTGCATTCACGCTGCCGAAGCCAAGATTATAAATCAGAAGATAGGCCAATGCTCCTGTTAAACCACCCAAAACGTAAAGAGCAATAAGTTTATCACTTCCCAGGTATTCCACAAACAAGCGTCCGAACCAATACAACACCAGCATGTTAAAAAGGATATGAAAAATATCCAGTACGCTATGTGAAAACATGTAGGTAAGGAGTGTCCATGGACGGGTAAAAAATTCACCGGCTGCCGATGGAATGGCGAATTGCTTGTAGATGATTTCAAAAACCACATCAACACCCGGAATGGCGCTGAGGATATATAATATCACCAGGGCAAGATAAATTACCACATTGATGATGATCAACTGTACGTGGGCATTGTTATGCCGTTGAAATGCGTTTTTGAATTCTTCTAACATTCTTTGTAACCTATCACTTAATAATGTGAGCCTCCCTGATTTCCCCAGATTTTAATCACGATAAACGCCACTACTATACCGCCCAGGTGTGCAAAGTGTGCAACACTTCCGCTCCTGTCCATTAAAAATGTAAGCCCACCCAATAGAAAAACCAAATACTTCGCTTTTATTGGTATGGGAGGAATTAATAACTGAACTTCCATATTCGGGAACAACATTCCAAAGCCCATCAAAATTCCATAAATCGCCCCGGATGCACCTAGCATCATTCCATAAGTAGCCTGTTGCATGAAGAATAAATCTACTGCAACATTAAAAACTCCAGCGCCAATACCTGTTAAGATATAGAACAATAGAAACCGCTTTGGCCCCCAGAATGTTTCCAGAATAGGTCCGGTGAAGGAGAGCATCAACATGTTAAAAAAGATGTGCGTGAAGGAATTGGGACTATGCACAAACATGTAGGTGAAAAGTTGATACGGCTGAAATAAATTCGAATGGACATTCCACAACGCCATATATTCTGTTACATGTAACCCCGGAAGTATTACCTGAACCAGGAAAATAACCGCATTGATCATCAACAGATTTTTAACAACAGGAGTAAGATTAAACATGGAAAAAGGGTATTTCGATTTGGTTAATTACGCTTAAAATACATTCCAATTTTTGACAGATCAAAAATAAAGTATGCTGTTTCTCCTTCCGGTGAATAGGCGGGAGTCCGGCAAGATAAAAGATTTTGAACGAGTGCTTTCATTTCTTCCTGCTCGAGTTTATCGCCTGATGTGATGGCTGCCCGCTTGGCAAGGGCGCGCGCCAGGCTTTCCTGTACTGGTAACGCTAATTCAGCCTGGTTGGATTTGAATTGATTAATTAAACCCTCGAAAATTGCCTTTTCGTTACCCGCCTGAATGCCAGCCGGAATACCATTAACAACCAATGTGTTTTTTCCAAATACCTCAAAACGAAAACCCAATGCCGATATTTCTCTTTCCAATTCCATAATCAAAGTAAAATCGGCTGCACTAAACTGGATGGTTTGTGGGAATAAACTCTGCTGGCTATCTCCCGATTGGGTTGCTATTTGACGGAGAAATTTTTCATACAAAATGCGCTCATGTGCTGCCTGTTGATCAATGATCATTAAACCGGTTTTAACCGGGCGCACGATATAGTGGTTATTCAATTGAAATAGTGGCTCATCCTGAACCGGTAATACTTCCGCTGCCTGCTTCGCTTCAAGAAATTCCAACTCCTTAGGAGACAGTTCTGGCTGAATAAATTGAAAACCCGACATGCCTTCACCGTCAAAAAGTTTCTCCCAGTTTTTAGCCGTAGAACGTTGAAAGGAAGTTTGAAACCGTTCTTCAAAATAAACCTCACGAGCTGTCTCAGAAGACGAATTGCTAAGTTTCGCAATGATGTTTATATCCTCTCCAAAATTTAATCCGGGTGTGAGGTTGTGCGCGCCCAAAGCTTGTCGCACGGTTGCGCGCACCACCGCATAAACAGCTCGTTCATCATCAAATTTAATTTCTGTTTTGGTGGGATGAACGTTTACATCAATATGTTTAGGATCGATCTCTATGAACAGCACATAGAACGGATATGAATTTTCAGGCAACAATCCTTCAAAGGCGTTCATCACGGCATGGTGCAGATAGTTGCTGCGAATAAATCGGTTGTTAACAAACAGAAATTGCTCGCCTCTTGATTTGCGGGCAAATGCTGGCTTACCAATGAAGCCCGTAACCCGTACATAGTCTGTTTCATCCTGACACCCCGCTAGTTGTTCCTGATATGCTTTGCCAAACAGGTTTACAATACGATGACTGAGCTTGCCGGGGGGCAAATCATAAATAAGTTCATCGCCCTGAATAAAGGAAAATGAAATATCCGGATAGGCTAATGCCAGACGCTGAAACTCATCAATACAATGCTTTAATTCTACGGGGTTGGATTTGAGGAAATTTCTTCGGGCAGGAATATTATAAAACAGATTCTTAACACTAATACTTGTTCCCTTTTCTCCGGCTGCCACCTCTTGTCGCTTCACTTCCGAAGCCTCAATTACCAACAACGTGCCCAGTTCCTTATCCGCCTGGCGGGTTTTCATTTCGACTTGTGAAACGGCTGCAATAGAGGCCAGCGCCTCACCCCGAAAGCCCATGGTGCGAAGCGTGAACAGATCATCCGCTTTCCGTATTTTTGAAGTAGCGTGACGCTCCAGGCTCATGCGGGCATCCGTTTCACTCATGCCCATTCCATTATCGATAACCTGGATCAAACTCTTACCGGCATCCTTTACAATCAGCCTGATGGAAGTTGCACCTGCATCAATCGCATTCTCCATCAGTTCTTTTACAGCTGATGCTGGCCGCTGAACAACCTCACCGGCAGCAATCTGGTTGGCAATGGAATCTGGTAAAAGCTGAATGATATCCGACATATAAATAACTGCTGACTATTTGCGAACAAATTTTATCCACAAGTAGAATGGCACAAAAAGGAGCAATGCATACAATGCATCTTTCCCAAACTGCAAATAGGCAATAATCCATACCACTAAAAATGTAGTGATCAAAAGGCGGATCAGGTTGGCGGAAGGATCAAACCCTTTACTTCCTGATTTGCGTGCAGTCCGAAATGAACCGGCTATTCTGGCACGGTATGTCACATCAATCTCCTCGCTCTCCCCCTTCGCCAATACCTCTCGTTGTATACGTTCCTCCCTTGCTTTTCGTTCTTCCTCGAATGGATCATAGTGGCGCGGAGTAAAATTGAACCGCTTGTGCCGGGGCGTTTTGGTAAATAAAGACGGAATCTTAATCATGCGTACGGTATTTGATTGCCTTCTGTATAATGCAGCTTTTAATGCTGCGTCACCATTATTTAATTTGGTGGTAAATCGGTTACTTTAAAGGCCTACAAAAATGCCTCTATTACCTTTCAATTACAAAAAAGCAAACAGCCTGTTCCGTAAAAAAGTTTGGGTACTTGTTTGCCTCATTTCTACCCATTTTAGTCCAGTTCATGCTCAACCGGGCAAAGAACAGTGGGTAGATAGTGTATTTCAAACCCTGAGTTTTGAAGCTAAAATCGGCCAATTAATTATGATGCCGATTAAAGGTGTTGAGGATGAAAGTGAAAAAAACCGGATAGAGGAGTTAATAGCTACGTATGGCATCGGTGGTATTGTTTTTACAGAGGGTGGGCCTGTTAACCTGGCCTCGTTAACAACGTATTTTAAATCCAAATCAGCCATTCCCCTATTGGTTGGGCTTAATGCAGAAGAGGGTCTTGGTTCTACCCTGGATAGTACGCTAACCTTTCCACCCACATTGATGTTGGGAGCCATCAAAAATGATAGCATGCTATATCATTATGGCCGTGAAGTGGGGAAACAAATGAAAGAATTGGGCATACACCTCGCCTTTGCTCCCACAGCGGATTTAAGCACAACATACCTTACAGTGGATCGGATAGCACACACGTTTGGAGATAATCCAGAGCGGGTAGCAAGAGCTGCTGTTCACTACATGAAAGGGTTACAACATGCCGGTGTAATTCCGGTAGCCAAGCATTTCCCATCCTATAATCTTAAAGTAAAGGATTACTACAAGAAATCACCGGTTATGGAACTCCGGCAAGATGATCAACAATCGTTGATTCCGCTTAAACGACTAATTGAAAATGGCTGTGAGGCTATTTTTGCCTCAACGCTACACGATCCTGTATTTCCTGACAGAAGGAAAATCGGCACCAAGAAAAAACGAATCATTCCGGAAGCACTCCCCATGCTTTATACTGCCGATTATCTTAAAAAGAATCTAAACTTTAAAGGACTTGTTTTTAGCTACGTGCCCGATGTTAAAATAGTGCTCAAAAAATCTCAGGTTGGCGACTCTGAAGTGTATGCATTTCTTGCAGGCAATGACATTCTTCTATTCCCGGAAAACATTACGGCAACCATTCGGAAGTTAAAACGTCAGGTTAAAAAAAACCCGGCATTGGCGAATCAACTTAATGCTCGGGTAAAAAAAGTATTAGCCTTTAAATACGATGCAGGACTTACTGAATTGACAATCGATAAGCCGGTGGAAACATTACTTGCACGCCTCAACACGATTGATGCCCGCATGCTTCAGCACACGCTTTATGAGCAGAGCATCACCATCGCACGCGATGACAATGCGGTACTCCCAATAAAAACACTGGATAATAAATCATTTGCGTCACTATCAATTGGGGAGCGTAAAGAAAATGAGTTCAGTCATCACTTATCAAAGTATACCTCATTCGACCATTTTGAATTTAGAAATACGGAGGGTGATACAACCCAACTTATTGATGAGCTGAAAAAATATTCCGTTGTTATTGCCGGAATATTCCTGACCAGTGGCGGTGTGGAGAAGGAGTACCCAAGCCTCTTAAATACCCTTGCACGATACACACAGGTAATTGTTTGTAACCTGGGGCCACATACAAAAATTGAACAGCTCGATCGATCTTCAACAATACTTCAGGGGTATATAGATGATGCCCTCATGCGAAAGTTGATACCGCAAGTGCTGTTTGGCGCACTCCCCGGCTCCGGCATTTTACCCTTAACAATAAATGAACACCTGCTGGAAGGTAAGTCCATACAATCTGCTTCACTGGGCAGGTTGGGCTATGCCATTCCTGAATCGGTGGGTATCAGCAGCCAATCACTGGAACGGATTAGCACCATTGCACGAGAGGCAATTGATACGAAGTCAACTCCCGGATGCCAGGTAATTGTGGCAAAAAATGGTAAAGTGATTTATGAAAAATCGTTTGGATGGTACACCTACGAAAACCAGGTACCTGTTTCTGATTATACAATCTATGATCTTGCCTCGGTAACAAAAGTGTTTGCCACGTTACAAACCATAATGTTTCTCTACGATAAAGGTCTAATCGATCTGAACAAGAAAGTTTCCGTGTATTTACCGGAATTAAAATCGACCAACAAAAAAGACATCATCCTTAAAGATGTATTAACTCACCAGGCTGGTTTGCTTCCGTTTATTCCTTTATGGCAGAATACCATGAAGAATGAAAAAGAATTCCTGCCCCTTTATTATAGCAGAATTATCAGTAGCAAGTATCCCTTACAGGTTGCTCCTGATTTGTTTGCAGCACCGGTACTGAAGGACTCCTTATGGAAATGGACGTTTCATTCGAAGATGTTGGAAAGGCCAGCCCGCACACCCTACCCCTACCGGTATAGTGATATTGGGTTCTGGATATTGCATAGGATGGGAGAAAAGCTTCTTAATCAGCCGATGGAAGATTTTTTAACTCAAAATATTTTTGAACCGCTTGGTGCCAGTACCATGGGGTATGTGCCCCTCTCACGTTTCCCAGTAACACGAATTGCACCAACCGAATTTGATAATACGTTCAGAAAATCAATGATCGTGGGAACCGTACATGATGAACGCGCAGCCATGATGGGCGGCATTGCCGGGCACGCTGGCCTTTTCAGCACTGCACACGATGTTGCCAAAATGGCCCAGATGCTGCTCCAGAAAGGATCCTATGGTGGGCATCAGTATATTAAGCCTGAAACGGTAGACCTGTTTACCAAAAAACAGTTTGAATCCAGCCGTAGGGGGTTGGGTTGGGATAAGCCCATACAGAGTGACTGGACAAGTCCTACCTCCTTGTATGCCTCTCCGCAAACCTTTGGGCACACCGGTTTTACAGGAACAGGCGTTTGGATTGATCCTGAATTTGACCTGGTGTATATATTTTTATCAAACCGTGTTTTTCCAGACCGCAGCGCTAAACTAATTTCGTCTAATATTCGTTCTCGCATTCAAGATATTATCTATCAATCCATTTTTGATTATTGTCAGTACCAAA
Source organism: uncultured Roseivirgaceae bacterium (assembly GCA_964501015.1). GTDB lineage: Bacteria > Bacteroidota > Bacteroidia > Cytophagales > Cyclobacteriaceae > UBA2336. Next base: position 10,303 of record CAZCRJ010000020.1, read on the forward strand.
CCCCACCCCATTGGAGCGGATTAAAATAGGAATCGTTTGTTACCCCACCTTTGGAGGAAGCGGAGTGGTAGCTACTGAACTTGGTAAAGCCCTTGCACAGGAAGGACATCAGGTACATTTCATTACGTATTCACAGCCTAGCCGGCTCGATTTTCTTAATGAAAATATATTCTATCATGAAGTTGAATTTCGCTCTTATCCGCTTTTTGAATATCCACCGTATGAACTGGCATTGGCCAGTAAAATAGTTAGCGTAGCCCTGAACGAAGGACTCGATCTGGTGCATGTTCATTATGCCATACCACATGCCTCCGCTGCCTATATGGCCAAGCAGATTTTAAAAACACACGGCATAACCTTACCGGTAGTCACTACCCTTCATGGTACAGATATTACCTTGGTGGGAAAGGATTCCTCCTATGAACCTGTTGTAACATTTAGCATTAATGAATCGGATGGTGTAACTGCGGTTTCAGAAGACTTGAAACGTGAAACCTACGAGCATTTTAAGATTACCAATGAAATTAAAGTGATTCCAAATTTCATTGACCTGGAAAAATTCAAAAAACAAAAGAAAGATCACTTTAAGAAAGCCATTTGTCCGGAGGATGAAATGCTGATTGTCCACACGTCTAACTTCAGAAAAGTTAAACGTATACAGGATGTAATTGAGGTCTTTTATAATATTCAAAAGGAGATACCGGCAAAACTTCTTCTTATCGGTGATGGGCCTGAGCGTGTTCCTGCAGAGCAACAATGCCGCGATTTGGGAATCTGTAACGCCATCCGCTTTTTAGGGAAACTGGAAGCCGTTGAGGAAGTATTATCGGTTGCCGACCTGTTTATCATGCCCTCCGAAAAAGAGAGTTTTGGGTTGGCTGCTTTGGAAGCGATGGCTTGCGAAGTGCCCGTCATTTCCTCTAATACGGGGGGTATTCCTGAATTGAATATTCAAGGCGTTACCGGATTCCTATCCAATATTGGCGATGTTGCCGATATGACCCGGAATGCACTGTTTATTCTTGACAAACGAAACCTGCCGAAATTCAAGGAAAACGCTTTAAAAAGAGCAAAAGAATTTGACATCAGCAGGATATTGCCGCTGTATGAGTCGTATTACGAGTTTGTACTGGAAAAAGTGAAAGTGAAAATCGTAGATTAATCGAATTACAACGTTGCAAAACTTATTTTTGCGCAAAAGTATATACCCATGGCAGAAATTGCACCAAAAAATAAAGGAACGAAACAACTCTTTAAAAACCCGATACTGGAACGGCTAACACGTACCCACATCGCAGTGCCTCTTACTATCTTTTTCCTATATGCCAGCGCTTTACTTTATTGGAGTGTAACCCATACAGCGCTTAGTCCGGCATTAACCATTAGTTTATTCTTTGTGGGATGGCTTGTGTTTACCTGGGTAGAGTATAATGTTCACCGCTATGTATTCCATATGCGTGCAGACACAAAAAAACGGGAAGAATTGCAGTATACCCTTCATGGTGTTCATCATGAATTTCCAAAAGACAAAGACAGACTAGCCATGCCTCCAATAATGAGCATAACAATTGCAACGATACTCTTGCTCTTACTTCGCTTAATCATGGGCGATTTTGTGTTTGCCTTTTTACCAGGATTTCTGGTGGGATATGCCAGTTATCTGGGCGTTCATTACATGATTCATGCCTATCAGCCTCCAAAAAATTTCCTGAAAGCTTTGTGGGTTAACCACGGTATACATCACTATAAAGACGGTGAGTATGTTTTTGGCGTGTCATCCCCCCTCTGGGACTATATTTACGGTACCATGGCCGAGAAAAAGTAGCCTTATCACAGCAGCGATTAACCCACACCATAAACAGGTGCGGGTTTTTTATTGCCTTGCAAAAATACGTTCCGGATAAAATTAAATTTCTAATCTGAAACAGTATCCAGAATTTATTGGTTTTACAAAGTATTACCTTACATCATGCTTGGATTCAGGTTTAGCCAGTACATACCCCCATCGGATCAGTCAAAAAGTGACTTTGACCGGTTGCTGAAGATTTTCATGCAGTTGGTTTTGATTACTTCCGGGGATGTATCAGAAGCCCTGCAATGGCTTACTGAATTGGATAAGCAATATAAGCTTACATCAAACGAATACGGCATTGGCGATTTTATAGACCAATTGAAAAAGGAAGGTTATATCGATGAAAAAGGACCTGGGGGCAACCTAAAATTGAAAACACGAGGCGAACAAAGTATCCGAAAATCTGCCCTTGAAGAAATCTTTGGAAAGTTAAAGAAGTCAAGAGGTGGGGACCATGCTACCTTTCATAGTGGGCGAGGGGATGAACAAACTACGGAGCGCAGGGATTATGAATTTGGTGACACATTAGAACAAATCTCAGTGACGGATTCTTTGAAGAACGCACAAATCAATCATGGGCTGGATAGCTTCTACATGACGGAAGGTGATCTGGAGGTAATGGAAAGTGAATATAAATCACAAACCTCCACTGTGCTGATGATTGACATTTCGCACTCCATGATTTTATATGGTGAAGACCGTATAACCCCTGCCAAAAAAGTAGCCATGGCATTAGCCGAACTGATCACCAAAAAATATCCTAAAGACACCTTAGACCTGATTGTGTTTGGGGATGATGCCTGGCAGATAGAAATCAAAGACCTCCCCTACTTGCAGGTTGGCCCTTACCACACGAATACTGTTGCAGGCCTAGAGTTATCTATGGACATACTCAGGAGACGAAAAAACCCAAACAAGCAGATATTCATGATCACAGACGGAAAGCCTACCTGCATAAAACAAGGTATTGGCTATTATAAAAACAGCTTCGGGCTCGATCATAAAATCCTGAACAAAACACTAACCCTCGGTAGCCAGTTGCGAAAACTAAATATCCCGGTAACCACCTTCATGATTGCCTCTGATCCATACCTGAAAGCTTTTGTCAGGGAATTCACTAAAGCTAATAATGGCAATGCCTATTTCAGTGGATTACAGGGCTTAGGCAACATGGTATTTGAAGACTTCAGGAAAAACCGAAGGAAGAATTTTTAGACCAACCGAAACATGAACATTCAAAAAATAAAAACAGTAAAGCAGTTGATCGGATCAGGTTACCATGCCCGCTCGGTAAAAGAAGAATTACGGAATAACCTGATTCAAAAAAGAAAAAATGGAGAGCCTGTGTTTGAAGGAATTTGGGGATATGAAGAAACTGTTATTCCTGATCTTGAAAGAGCCATCCTTGCTGGTCATAACATCAACTTACTGGGACTACGCGGCCAGGCAAAAACGCGGCTGGCCCGGTTGATGGTAAACTTGTTAGATGAGTATATACCTGTTGTGGCAGAATCAGAGCTAAACGATGACCCACTGAATCCGATATCGCGCTATGCCATTGATAAAGTTAATGAATTGGGAGATGAAACACCCATCGAGTGGATTCACCGCAATGAACGGTATACTGAAAAACTGGCAACGCCAGATGTGTCTATTGCTGACCTCATTGGCGATGTTGACCCCATAAAAGCGGCAACGTTAAAACTTCCCTATTCCGATGAGCGCGTAATCCATTTCGGACTAATTCCACGCTCACACCGGGGTATATTTGTTATTAACGAATTACCCGATCTGCAGGCGCGAATACAGGTCGCGCTGTTCAATATTCTGCAGGAAGGAGATATTCAGATTCGGGGCTTTAAAATCAGATTACCGCTTGATATTCAGTTTGTGTTTACTGCCAATCCGGAAGATTATACCAACCGTGGTAGTATAGTCACCCCGCTAAAAGACAGAATTGACAGCCAGATAATAACCCATTATCCTAAGTCGATAGAAATTGGCAAACACATCACATCACAGGAGGCCTTTATTCGGGAAGAACAGTCTGAAACAATTACACTACATGAACTGGCGAAAGATCTTATCGAGCAGGTTGCCTTCGAAGCACGTAAAAGTGAATTCATCGATCCAAAAAGTGGTGTTTCGGCAAGGCTTACAATATCGGCATATGAAACATTGATAGCTTCCGCTGAACGCAGGAAACTTATCAACAATGAAAAGAAAACGCACGTACGCATATCCGATATAACAAGCATTATTCCTTCTATTACAGGAAAAGTAGAACTGGTTTATGAGGGCGAACAGGAAGGAGCAGGAATTGTGGCGCAAAACCTGATTGGAAAAGCGTTACGAACACAGTTTATAAATTATTTCCCTGATCCTGAAAAATTCCGAAAGCAAAAAGATAAGAGCCCCTACACTAAAATTGTAAATTGGTTTGGCGAGGGTAACCGTCTTGATTTATTAAATGATTTACCTGATCACGAATACATCAATCGGTTAAATCAGGTACCTGGTTTACTTGATTTAATTAAGGAGTACCATCACCATCAGGAGC
>CAZCRJ010000021.1:0-4333 GCA_964501015.1 uncultured Roseivirgaceae bacterium
CAGGATTCGTCAACCCTGCGGGCAGATTATGCATTCTTAATGCATAATCTGGGTTAAATGTATTGGTAAACTTTTAAAAACCAAATGGGTTAGTGTAGGTGCATGAACATATCCGGCATACAAGCTTCACTTCTACTCCTCGTTTTTCTCTCTTTCGGCTGCAAGATTGATCGGGAGAAAACCATTGACCGTTCGCGGTTTACGTTCAAGGTAACACCCGATTCGTATTTGTTCTTTAAAAATGTACGTCAGGTATATTATGATTTCACGGATCTGGAAGAAGCGCGGTGGCATGTCTACCGGTTGAGCAACCGATACACAGGGAATGACTATGCAATGGTTCATCCAACGATAGTGGTGGACTGGGTAAAGGAAGAGAGTTACATTTTACTGGAGACCAATGACCGGCTAGCAGAACAGGAGGTACTCACGATACAGGAATACAATACGGCTACAGGTGTAACGTATTCCTATCAATTGGCGGAACGCGGAAAAGAGAACATGCTGGAATTCGCAACTAAGATTTATGAAGGCATCATGGCGGAAAATAAATTTTCCATCCGGGTTAACCAAGACGATCTTCCCTTGCTTGACAATCAAGAAGACCGGGAAAATTTTCGTGTGGTGATGGGGGATTATTACCGGCTAACCCGCATCATTCGGTAGTGCATCATACGGCAGAGGATTCTGCCATTTTTTCGGCACTGTCGGCAATCCTGAGTTGTTCAATAAATTCGTCTATCTCACCATTCATAATGGCGGGTAAATTATGCTGGGTGTACCCAATGCGATGGTCGGTAACACGGCTTTGCGGGTAGTTGTATGTTCTTATTTTTTCTGAACGATCACCACTGCGCACCAGTGTTCTGCGCGCGGCACCCAATTCATTTTGCTGCTTGGTCACTTCCATTTCGTAAAGTTTTGCCTTCAGCAACTGGAGGGCGCGTTCACGGTTACCATGCTGCGAACGTTCTACCTGGCAGGTAATAACAATGCCCGTTGGCTTGTGCGTCATCTGCACCTTTGTTTCCACTTTGTTCACATTTTGTCCGCCTGCCCCGCTGGAACGTGCTGTCTGAACTTCCAGGTCGGCCGGGTTAATTTCAATACTCACATCCTCCACTTCCGGCAATACCACCACCGATGCGGCCGATGTATGCACCCGCCCTTGTTGTTCGGTTTCAGGTACCCGTTGTACCCGGTGTACGCCTGACTCAAATTTCAGCAACGCGTAGGCTCCTTCACCACTAACGCTGCACACTATTTCTTTATACCCTCCAGCAGTTCCTTCGGTGTAGTCCACCACATTCATCTTCAATCCTTTTCGGTCGCAGTAGCGTTGGTACATCCGCCATAGATCTCCGGCAAAAATAGAAGCCTCATCACCACCGGTACCGGCCCTTATTTCCAGGATGCAACTCTTGTCATCGTTCGGATCTTTGGGAATAAGAAGTTCCTTAATCTTCGCATCCAGCATATCAATTTTTGGCTCCAATTCCTCAATTTCCATTTTCGCCAACTCGCGCATTTCAGCATCTTTCTCCTTGAACAATAGTTCTTTGGCTTGCTGGAGTTGACGTTGGGCCAACAGCATCTCATTGTATTTCGAGACAATCTTTTCAAGATCGCCATATTCTTTACTGAGCTGGGAATACCGTTTTGGGTTGCTCATCGTATCGGGCTGAACAAGTAATTGTCCGATTTCCTCAAACCGATGCTTTATTTCTTCTAATTTCTGATTCATATCGTAAAACGCTGACAAAGGTAGTAAATGAAACCATTCGGTAGATTTCTGAAGGAACATTACCTTTGGGCATGCGATGGACAACTCTCTTTTTAGTTATACTACTCGCGGGTTGCGGGGGCTCGTTGAATGATGAACAGCGTAAGCAACTGAAGGAGGGGCGCGAACAACAAAAGATTAAAAAGGTAACGGATGCAGAGCTGACCGAAGAAGCGTTTACACGGGGGAGAGCGATTATCGGCCTGGTGGAGCGTAACCCGGCCAGGCGCGACTCAGTAATGGCATCCGATCATGTTGTGGTTCGGTGGCTTGAGCCCGGAGCAGCTAATGCATCAGAAATCGAGCGCCAGGTAATTGATGCGTACCTGAACAGTGTACTGATGGGTGGCTCCCTTTCGGATAATGTTCAGCGGCTAGGAACAGACTCGTTGCTCTATACAAAACCCATTGTGCTGGAAAGGCCGGACGGTACAGTTGAAGTTCGGGGAACGTGGAATGTGCGCATGGCAAAAAAGGACATCGTTATGACGATGGGGAAACGATAATCTTTACCGGATGCGGGTAAACGTTTGCTCGTTGAAATATCCTTTCTTTATTAGTTCCAATAATTTTTTTGGCGCTGGATCGATAACGTAATAGGTCTTATTATCTACTTCGGTTACAATTACCGGTACCACTTCCCTCAGATGCTTCAGAAATGCTTCCCGCTCACCTTCCTGTTCAGGAATGTCGTCCATTTCCAGGTAAAGGAGGTCTCCATTTTTCTGCATTTTCACAATGCGTAAGTACCAGGAGAATTTATCGCGGATGTTAAAGAAGTAATAGCCTTTATAATATTTGAGCACGAGGCTATCGCTTAATTGGGCTACGTCATCCTGTCCGATTCGGTAGCCTGTGGCCATTACTACCAATGTATCTGCCTCACCATTTTCTTCAATCCGGTAATTCCCCTGAAGTTTGGTAGGGATCTGCGAAAGTACTTTAACACCGGTAGGTTGAGGTTCTTTGTAGGAGATCTCAGAACAGGAAGCCAGGATCAGTATGATTCCGGTAAATACTAACAGCCCTTTCATAAAGGGAAGATAAGAAAAATTTCCAACCGGAGAGAAGGTGTAGGTGTCTATACCACAGATAAACTATTTTTGTACCATGACTAAGGGAGTATCACTCATTTGCTTTTTCTCTTTGGGGGTGTTTTTCAGTTGTGATTCGAATGAAGGACAAATGGGCGTATTTTCCTATTCCTTTGATTTCGCTACATCCGAAGAAGGCTGGACTGGTGATTTTGCTGATTATCCGCAGAACGATTCTGTTGCGTTTGGGTTACAGCTTAAGCATGAACCCCTACCAGAAAACCTGAGCAAAACCCGTAAGGGGATTAAAGCATCGGGCAATAACCTTAATGATGATTTATTTATGTTCGTTAAAAGAAAAATAACCGGCCTGAGTCCAAACACATCGTACAAAGTTTTATTCAATGTGAAATTTGCCTCCAATGTACCAACGGGTTCATTTGAATTTGGTGATGCCCCAGGTGAAAGTGTTATTGTGAAAGCAGGAGCAAGTGTTACTGAGCCAGTAAAAACATTAGTAAGCGGAATTTACAGAATGAACATCGACAAGGGGAATTTCGCGGAAGGAGGAGCTGACATGTTGACAATTGGGAATATAGGTGTTGCTGCTACCACCACGCAGTACACTGAAGTATTTCGCAACAACAATTCATCCAACCCTTTCCAGGTAACAACCAACACCAATGGTGAAGTGTGGGTAATTATTGGAATGGATAGTGGCTATTCGGGCAGTACCACCATTTACTATACTGCTGTTGATATACTGTTCAACGTAGTGGATTAATGCTTCTTTTTTCGGGGCTTTGGTATTTTCCCGATCCGTTTATCGCCTTTGCGAATAAGGGCACAAGCTTTAAAAACACTCTCCTCAAAATCATCCGCATCGGCAGGTAAATTCTGCCAGCTTGTTTCCTTCCCTCCACCCAACAGGTCAATGGTTCGCATCGATGGAAAATCCTTTCGCAAACTATTATGATGCTGATCGGTGGTGGCAATCCATACACCGTTATCAGTGGTATGCTCTGGTTTATTTCGGGTGATCAATACAATAGCTTCACCGATGTATAGGGCGTGGCAACCAAACATGGGTTTTACTACTGGATTCAGAGAAAACAACTCCTCCAACACAAAATCAAAGGCTATGGTCTTACGTGAGCTCATTCAATTGCAGTATCTTGCTAACGTTACGCGGTAATGTAATTAATTTATCTATACGACTCCGGTTCATTAATAATAGGCAGAATTTGTAGAATCTGGAACTCAACATGAAAGGTGTATAAGTATAAAATTAGTTTTACATCGCCATTATAAAGGTACTTATAAAATACAAGGCTCAGGGAAAACAGAGTGACTTTGAAGTAACCGTAACTATATTATGTGAAGTTACGTTTGCAGAAATTTACGAGGTAGACCTTTTCTGATGATCGCAGAACATATGAAGAAGGAAAGAAATTGGCTGGGTTGAGGGAATCCGCGCGATTTATTGTATTTTCAAATACCGATTCCTGGCATAACA
>CAZCRJ010000021.1:4343-9093 GCA_964501015.1 uncultured Roseivirgaceae bacterium
AGTGAGTAATGCTGAAAACTTTTCGCGATCTTCGGCTTGATCAATGAATTCAGCGTAACTCTATGTATTTTCAACGACAGATTCCTGGCATAACATCCTATATATGAAAATCAAAATCATCTTCGCCATCGCACTCACCGTGCTGTTGCATACGGGATATGCACAGGGTGTAGTGGGTAGACTAAAGCAAAAAGCTGAACAGGCTGCCGACAGAACCATCGATAAAAAGATCAACGAGAAAATAGGTGGGTCGCAGCCCAACGCCAACACACCTGGCGGAAATGGAAGCAATTCTCCTTCAAACACCATGGGTGGTGGTCTGGTAACCTCACCTCCCGATGTAAAGGAAAATATTGGCGAAGCGGAATCTTCATACAAAAGCGGGAACTATTCCGATGCCCGTCATGCATTAAAGCAGGCGATGCTGGGTGTTGAAATGGAAATTGGCAATAAGCTGTTAAAATCGTTACCGGAAAGTGTTACCGGGCTCGGAAAAATTGCAGATGCTGACCAGGTTACCAGCATGGGCTATGGTTGGGTAGGACTCACCATCCATCGGGAGTATGCTTCCGGAAATAAGCAGTTGGATGTTACCATTGCGAACAACTCAGCCTGGTTCTCGGCTATCAATATGTATATGACCAATGCCAACTATGCCAGCAGTGGCGATCAAAACTGGAAGCAAACAAAAGTAAAAGGGTATAGAGGAGTGATTGAATACAGTGATGGTTCAGGATATAAACTAAGTGTGCCTATCGGACAATCATCGTTGATCATATGGGAGGGAGTAAACTTTGCTTCGGAACAGGATATGATGAATGCAGCCAATGTATTTGATATTGAGAATATCAAGAAAATATTGGGAGAAAAATAATCGAAACTAAAAAGCACATTCACTATGAAAAATATATTCTTTAGCCTCATCACAATCGGATTGTGTATGACCATGATAGCGGAAGCCCAGGAATTTGAGAAAAGCCTGGCCAGTGCCAAAACTGCTTACAGCTCTGGCAACCTGGAAGATGCCCGTTTTAATCTGGAGAATGCCCTGCGCGAAGTAGATGCCGCCATTGGTCGTGAAATTCTTAAAATATTGCCAACAACATTAGGGGGCTTGTCCAGCGATACAAAGAATGATCAGGTTACAGGCATGTCAGGCGGAATGACCGGTGGATTATACGTACAACGTATGTATGGGATTCAGCAGGATAAAAATGCAACCATAGACATCATCAGTGACTCGCCACTTATTATGGGGATAAATGCCATTCTTACAATGCCCGCAATAATGAATACAGGTAACAGTAATCAGAAGGTGGTTAAAGTGCAGGGATATAAAGCGCTGCTTACCCGTGAGACGGGGGAAAATGAACAAACAACAGGGTATCTCTTACAATTACCGTTTGCGAGTTCATTGCTTTCACTGGATTACTCCGGAAATCTTTCAGAAGCCGAAATGCTGAAACTTGCAGAGGCCATTCCGCTCGAGAAAATTGTAAAGCTTGCACAATAAGGTATACTCGTTATTGTAAGGTTAGTAATTTATTTGTGGAATCCGATCGGGTAATCTGGATTAATATCTCCTCAGTTTTCGTACAACAGAACCTTCACGACACTTGATTTCGATCAGGTAAATTCCGGCTGAAACAGATAAGTCAATGCGGCTGTTAGTTGCTGACATTGTTGAGGAATAAACTTCCTGTCCCATCAGGTTGGTGATTCGCACTTGTGCTGGTAGCAATGTGGTAGGAATTTCCAATTGTATATATTCCTGTGCCGGATTTGGGTAAATGTAAACCTGACTAATCAGCTGTTCCGTTATTCCCAGAATTATATTTTCAGGATAGGCATAAGAAGATTCTCCACCATCGTTGATGGATTTGATACGGTACGTATAGTCGGTATCGTCAGTACCAAGAATATCCAGAAATTCAGTTGAATTATAGGGTAACGTGTCGATAACACTGTAGCTGTTCGACCCTGCTGGAGAACGCTCAATGATAAAGCCTACTTCATTATTGGACTCATCTGTCCATGTAAGGGTGTTTGATTCTCCCTGATAGGTAAGCGTAAGATTGTCCGGAGCCAACGGTGGTGATGGAAAATAGCGAAATATTTTTCCGGTATTCGCGGTGCTGTACAACACTACATAAGGTTCTTTATTATGATCTTCACCGAAGGAAGAAATGAAACCACCAGCCATAGTCAGAAAGGCATTGGTGGTAGCGGCTTCAGAATGTCGGAGTTTCCAAATCCTTCCGCTCACATAATCTCCATACAAATAGTCTCCCTGCCATTCCGGAATCTGAATGCCCCGGTAAACATGGCCACCGGTAATGGAACTGTTGCCATTGGTGTGCGGATATTCAAAAATTGGGAGAATGAGATTTCCCGGATTACAATTCGTAGCCGGATTGTAGCACAGTGTTCCTTCCATGAGCCGCCATCCGTAATTCCCTCCATTTACGATAAGATTAATTTCCTCGCGAACGTTCTGTCCGACATCAGCCGCCCACACCGTACCTGTGGTAGTATCAATCGAAAACTTCCACACGTTGCGCAGGCCGTATGCGAATATCTCTTCTCTTTGCCCCAGCGCATTGTTCTTGAATGGATTGGATTCAGGGATACTATACTTCAACGAGCCTGCCTCATTATCCACATCAATGCGTAGTATTTTTCCCAACAAATTGGTGAGGTTCTGTGCGTTATTTTGAGGATCTCCTGCACTTCCGCCATCGCCTAGTGAAATGTACAAGTATCCATCAGGACCAAACGCAAGTTTACCTCCATTATGGTTGGTGTAGGGTTGCGCTTGGGTGAAAAGAATTACTTCACTGGTTGGATCAGCTTCATTCGCATTATCAGCTTTTACGCGGAAACGGGAAATAACTGATTCGAAAGGTGTGGGTCGGGTATAGTTAACATAAAAATATCCGTTTGTTTGGAACTGAGGATGAAACGCCAAGCCTAATAATCCCCGCTCACCGCCATAAATAACTTTCGATGAAAGATTAAGAAAGTCCTTAACATCAGCAGCAACAAGTCCTTTCTTGTTCGGAAAAACTTTTATGATACCATTTTGCTGTACAACGAAAAATCGTTTTGAGTTATCGGGAGGAGATGCTAACTCAACCGGGGCAGTAAAGGTTATGCCGGGAAAAGCTTCAGCATACGTTACCTCCTGTGAAATACCTTCAGTGTAAACAAATGCCAACAAGAATACAATCCCCCACCTCATGTTGCGAAGATACGATATCCTCAGGTTCCCTGTAATGAGTTTGGGTAGCAAACGAATAGAAACCCATTATTTAATCCACTTCACTTTATGTTCAACAGGTGTGCGTTTAGCAGGTTGATCATGGTGTTTAGGAATTCCGATATGCAGAAATCCTATTATCCGGTCTTCATCATCCAAACCAAAGGAGGCTTTGGCCTCTTCAAAATAAGTAATCCCACCAGTGCTTAGGTAGCAACCAATTCCATAGGCAGTGGCAGTGAGGTACATGTTTTGAATGGCACAAAATACCGCTCCTGCTTCTTCAATTTCGCGCACAGATTTTTTCTCATCGCGTTTCATGTAGATCAGGATGATATGCGATGATTCCAGGGGTTTGGTTCCCAGATTTTTGTAACGCTCTTCCTTAAAGGTGCCATCGGCCTGGGTTACTCTTTTATAAACTTCAGCCTGAAGCTTGCCCAGTTTGGTTTTACCCTCCCCTGTAAAAACTATAAAGCGCCAGGGTTCGGTCATTTTATGCGTGGGTGCCCAATTGGCATTCTCCAGCATTTGCCGGATGATGGCATCATCAACGGATTCACCAGTATAGTCTTTCGGGAATACCGATCGCCTTGATTTAATAAGTGTGTTGAAGTCGTGGAGGTTCATAACAATTGAATGCAGATGTATAGTTAAATGCAGATGCTTTTATTTCGGAAACTGACTCGCGTCAACTTTCAGTAATAAGTTGAGTGCATTCTTATAATAAATTTTTTTGAGGACTTCATCCGGCAATTCTAATCCATACATTCGCCAGAATGCATGATAGCGTTTGTGATAAGGAAAATATTCATCTGCGGTTTCCAGAACCCTGAAGTAAGTAGCGTACTCTTCCGGTATCCAGGAATCTTTTCCAAACAATACCCTGTCCTGGTATTTTATCATAAAGTCACGTGCTGTACGCGGTTGTCTTCCCAGCTCAGCAATAACGGCACCTATTTCCACATACATATTGGGCATGGCCTCCAGCAGGGTGCTCAGTTTTTGCAAATCATTCGGATACCAGCCCATGTGCGCATTAATGAATTTGGTTTTCGTATGCTTTTTGAAAACATTGTGTTGTTCCTGAATCAGTTGTTCCCAGGGTGCAGGATCGGTTTCGGTTCGCTTCCGCCCCGGATGCGTTTTCAATTCAAGCCACCGTTCATTGTTTTCATCCATAGGATCCCAGAATGACTTAGGATCTGCGGTATGAATTAGCACAGGGATTCCCAACTCCCCACATTTTGCCCACACGGCATCAATCCGCGGATCGTCAACCCGTATGCGGTTACCCTTACTGTCGCGGCTGTTCATGCCCAGACTTTTATAAATCTTTAGTCCCATGGCACCACGCCTTACATCATTTTCCAGTTGCTGCACGGTACGTTTTGTCCAATCCGGATGATCAATGTCAGCGAAATCCACATTGGTAAACAGTACAAAACGCTTTGGATAAAAGGCATTGATGGTATCCATAGATCGTTCCAG
>CAZCRJ010000021.1:9103-14511 GCA_964501015.1 uncultured Roseivirgaceae bacterium
GTGATCACCGCTTCTGCGGAAACCTCTTCCGCTAAGATTAATCATAACGCCCATGTTAAGGTTGTCCATTTCAGCTACCAGTTTTTTAAGCGTGCCGGGTGAAGTCATAAACCCCTGGTGATTATGGATATCGATAAATGGAAATTTGGCGCGGGTGAGTTTATGTTCAGGCACTACCAGCGTGGAGGGTGGATCATAGGCTTCAAAGTCCATCTTTACTTCAGCCGGCTTTTCCTGTGCCCAGCTTTGTGTAGCGATGAAGAGAAAAAGAAGTAGAACAGGTATTCTATTCAGCTTGGTCAATTTATTATTCATAATTAGTAAGGGTACGGTTATCAACAAAATTTCACTTGAGGTGGTTATGGCACATTCATAGTTCATCCGCAATGTACATACAAGAAAAAATCTGAGCACAGAAAATCAGTCTCCACGGAAAAACAACGCTTTAAAAGGATAAATATGGATAATCCACTATTCTAAACTGGTATTGAATAAGGTAAAATGCATTGCTGTGTGGGCACCATTTTTCAGGAGCAATAATTAGGATTGAAGCATCAATTCAAATTTTCCTAACTTGGTTCTTTAATTATCAAGTATGAATAAAAGGTATTGGTTTACGTTGATCGTAGTGGCCGGATGGCTTGGAGTGGTTCAGGCACAGGATCAAATGCTAGAGGGGGCTAAAAAGAAAATCGCGGCAAAGGATTATGCCGGAGCGAAGGCTGATTTGAGTAAGGTGCTGGATGCTGGTCCGAAAAATAAAATTGCCCTTCGGCTTCGGGGTGAAGCGCGTATGGGACTTGATGATTTTTATGGAGCAATAGCGGACTTTACCTATGCACTGGAGATTGATTCCACATATGCGGAAGCCTACAACTTTCGTGGAGAAGCAAAAATGGCACTCGGAGATGGTGAGCGGGCCATCCATGATCTTGATAAAGCCATTAAGTTTAATTCTAAATATATTGATGCCTACACCAACCGGGGCTTTGCAAAATATAATCTTGATGATTTAGCGGGCGCCTATTTTGACTTTTCGAAAGCACTGGAGCTGGGGCCTCCGGATGCCGATAAATTTTTTAACCGAGGTGTGGTTAAAGCCGATCTCGGTGAGTTTATAAGCGCTATTGATGATTATAACCGTGCGATCGAACTGGACAAGAACGATCCGGCTTTGTTTAATTATCGCGGGGTGGCCTTTTACAACATCGGTGAATTCAGAAAAGCAATAGACGATTACGATCAGTCAATAAAGTTTGACCCTAAGGATGCCATGAAGTTTGAAAACAGGGCACTGGCCAAAAGTGCACTGGAAGAGTATACCGGTGCTATCGAAGATTTTAATAAGGCCATTGAATTGGAACCTGACGATCCGGAAACCTATAACCTTCGCGGTGTAGTGAAATTCAGAATGAATGATAATGAGGGCGCGATTCTCGATTATACAAAGGCTATAGACCTGGATCCGACCAATCCGATGTATTATGATAACCGTGCCCTTAGCCGCGAGAAGAAAGAAGATTATACCGGAGCAATTGAAGATTACAGTTATTCCATTGAATTGTATCCCACCGACCCTGAAGCATTTTACCAACGTGGAATGGTAAAACTGCAAATGGGAAATAAATACGATGCTTGTCTTGATTTAAAAACAGCAGAAGGGCTTGGTTCACAGGAAGCAAAAGCAGCCATCAAAAAGAATTGTAAATGATGAAGACAGATTGCATGCTCATGATCAGTTGACTTCTTGGAAAGCGATAGAATCATGAAAAAAATTGCAATTGTTCTCAATGGAATATCCCTAAAGAAGGATTTTTTTTATTCCCAGATTTTGCCGGCACTTTCTTGCGTTGTACAGCCGGAAGTAGTGGAATCACGCATGCACGAAGATGCCATAACACTGGCATCCAAACTTGTCTATAAAGGATTTGACGCAATAGTTGCTGCAGGTGGTGACGGCACTTTAAATGAAGTGGTAAATGGTGTGCTGCTGGAAAATGAGCAATCTGTAAACATACCTTCGGTAGGCTTGATTCCATTGGGGTCAGGAAATGATTTTGCCCGCACGATGAATCTTAAACGGGATAGGGCGTCAATAGTAAATGTGTTTTCGCGTTTTTCTACCCGCGCGATCGATGTGGGAAAAATCAATTTCCTCACTTCGCCTACTGATAACCCACGGTACTTTGTTAACATTGCGGATATCGGAATGGGACCTGAAGTAGTCGCCCGACTCTCACAAAGTGGCCGATCCTTTGGAACACTGGCGGCTTATTACGCTGCAATCTTTCGTACATTTTTAACCTTTAATCGTATACCGGTTTCAGCTAGAGCTCCACACTGGGAGTGGGAAGGAAAAATACGTTCACTGGCAGTAGCCAACGGAAAGTTTTTTGGAAGTGGAATTGGGATTGCCCCTGATGCCATTCCTGATGATGGTATATTTTCATGTTTCATTGCAGGCAATGTTTCAGCACTGGATTTCATTCTTCAGCAGGGGCGGCTGCGCTCGGGTAAACGTGCCCGGCATGAGGCAATTGAATACCGGGAGGCAACAACAATTGAATTACACTCCGGTTCAGACGCGAGAATTGAAGCAGATGGGGAATTGGTTGGTCAATTGCCGGTAAGAATAGACTTATTGCATAAGCGGCTAAAGTTCTTATGCTAAAAAAAGCCTTCCGTGAAGAAGGCTTTTCCGATTTATTTTAGAATCTAATCCTGTGGTGCCCCACCATACCTTGCATCACTAAAGGCAAGCATTGGGTACCCGATAAAAGGAAGAAAAAATAAGAGTATGGTCATGACCACATCTTTGCCATAAGCTTTTGAAAGCAGATGGGCAACATAGAAAAACACAAAGATGTTAATCACAGGAATAATCAGCAGAATAATCCACCAGATTGGTTTTCCGACAATTTCCAATAGCACGATGATGTTGTAAATCGGAATAATAGCAGCCCATCCGGGTTTTCCTGCCTTTTCAAAAATTTTCCACAGGCTGATGACCACCACCAGGAAAATGACGAAGTAAATAAGCATAAAGGCGCCCATAAAGGCAAACATACCTTCATCAAGGCCATTGTAAGAATCAAAATCTTCCATAAGCATAGGGGTTTAGTTGATTGAAAGTAGTGGAAAATTTAATGTAGCCAAAATTTCATAGTGGTTTACTACGCTAAAAATTGGGAAAGACTACCTTTAGGAAATAATCATAACCATGAATAATCACTTCGTTCAAATTGTACATGAACTTGAACAACAGCGCACAGCACTAATCGCGAGGGCGAGGCAGTTGTCCCCTGAACAATTCAACTTTTCACCCGCTCCCGGGAAATGGTCCATCAACCAGATTCTGGTGCACATCATTGAGGCCGAGCAGTTATCCATTGCCTACATGAAAAAAAAGAAATTGGGAATAGATGGATTACAAAACTCTGGAATCACAGAAACACTTCGGCTTTGGCTATTAATTATTTCTCAGCGCATACCTGTAAAATATAAGGCACCAAGAGTGGTAGTTGAAAATACAAAGAATGCCTCTTCAATAGAGGAAGTGGATGCCCGGTGGCAAGCCGTGCGGGAAGAACTCCTTTTTTTACTGGGAGGTATTGAGGAGAAGGACATCAGAAAGGTCATTTATAAGCATCCTCTGGCTGGCCGCCTGGATACGCGGCAAGCCTTGGTTTTTTTTCGTGAGCATATCATGCATCATATGCCACAGATAAAAAGACTGTTGTGAGTTCCTATAAAATCCTCCGTATTAATTGGATTTCTTTTCTATCTTTTCGGATAACCAATTACCTATGAAAAAAGTATTCTTGTTTTCGGCTATGCTGATGGTTGTATTCGTTACCAACGCTCAGCAGGGCCTGCTTAGTCCGAAAGATTTTCTTGGCTACGAATTAGGCGAACGCTTTACCCGGCATCACCGTGTGGTGGAGTATTTTCAATATGTTGCCAGCGTAACACCCACAATTGATCTTTATAAGTATGGCGAAACTTATGAGAATCGCCCGTTGGTATACACTGTTATTGCCTCACCGGAGAACTATTCAAAGTTGGAACAAATACGCCTGGACAACCTCAGAAGAACCGGATTAGCAGAAGGCACACCCTCCACAAAAGTGGCCATTGTGTGGCTCAGCTATAATGTGCATGGTAATGAAGCAAATTCTATGGAAGCGGCTATGCAAACATTGTATGAGCTGGCTGATCCAAACAATGCAAAATCGAAAGAGTGGTTGAAGAATACGGTAGTCATCATGGATCCATGCATTAATCCCGATGGCCGCGACCGCTATGCCAACTTCTACAACCAGTTTGGTAACCGTCCCGCAAACTCAAATGGCGATGCACGCGAACATCGCGAACCGTGGCCTGGTGGCAGGAGTAATCATTACTGGTTTGACCTGAACCGCGACTGGGCCTGGCTTACACAAGCCGAATCGCAACAGCGTTTGAAAATTTATCACCAGTGGATGCCACACGTACACGTTGATTTTCACGAACAGGGATACAACAGTCCGTATTATTTTGCACCCGCAGCAGAACCCTTTCATGAAGTGATTTCTTCGTGGCAGCGCGAATTCCAGGTGATGATTGGAAAGAACAACGCAAAGTACTTCGACCAGCAAGGCTGGTTGTACTTTACCAAAGAGCGGTTTGATTTATATTATCCAAGTTATGGCGATACCTACCCAACCTACAATGGCGCTATCGGCATGACGTATGAACAAGCCGGTGGAGGCTTTGCAGGATTGTCTATTACCACGCGCGAGGGTGATCCGCTTACACTAAGAGATAGGCTCACGCATCATCATACAACCGGTATGTCTACTGTTGAGATCACAGCACAACATGCAACACGGGTGGTGGATGAATTTGAAAAATATTTTAAGGAGAACAATACCAATCCATCATCGCCTTATAAAACGTATGTGATCAGGGGTGACAACAATCCCGATAAACTCCAGCGTCTGGCATCGTGGATGGAAGCTCATACTATACGCTTCGGGCATCCTTCAGCCGGCAAGGCTTCACGCGGGTTTGATTTTTCTACACAAACAGCGCAAAGTTTTACGCTCAGTACAGATGATATCGTGATCAACATCTATCAACCGAAATCACGCTTTATCACAACCTTGTTCGAACCTCAATCAAAGTTACCCGATTCCGTTACCTATGATATTACAGCCTGGAACTTGATGTACGCCTATGGTCTGAAAGGTTATGCGCTGAATGAGCGCATCAATCCCGGTAAATCCTTTCAGCCGAAAGTAGTAACGAATACTGCAGTTGAAGGCAGGCCCTATGCTTATGTCTTCCGATATCAGAGTTTGGCCGATGTGGAGTTCTTATGCGCTTTGATGAATAATGGCATTAAGGTGCGGGCAGCACAGCGCTCC
>CAZCRJ010000022.1:0-14460 GCA_964501015.1 uncultured Roseivirgaceae bacterium
ATGTACACGAATGCCCGATTAAAAATAGCAGTTCTTTTAGAATTGAACTTTAAACTATAAGGCAAAAGTGCAGTATGAATGTAAAAATTAAATTCTTAGGGGGTGCAGAAAGCGTTACCGGATCACGGTATCTGGTAGATGCGGGGAAATTTCGTTTCTTATTTGATTGCGGATTATTCCAGGGACTTAAAGATCTCAGGCTGCGAAACTGGGATGATTTTCCCGTTGATCCATCAACCATACAAGCTGTAGTAATTAGCCATGCCCATATCGATCACATCGGTTATCTGCCCAAACTGGTGAAAGAAGGTTTCGCAGGACCTATTTATTGCACACATCCAACTGCTGATCTTATTGAGTTGTTGCTGCTTGATTCAGCTAAACTTCAGGAGGAGGAAGCTCGGTTTGCTGAAAAGAAGGGTTATTCAAAACATGAGCACCCCAAACCCCTGTACACCGAAAAGGATGCCCAGACTGTGTTTCCACTGCTAAAGACATTTGGGTATGGTGAGCGGATAAGTATTAATGAAAGGGTTGATATCGTGTATCACGATGCGGGTCACTTACTTGGCTCGGCCATCACGGAAGTATACCTTAAAGGAGACAATCAGGAAAAGAAAATTGTTTTTTCCGGTGATGTTGGCCGGTACACCAGTGCCATATTGCAACCACCGGCCGCTATCCAACAGGCCGACATCTTGCTTGTTGAGTCTACTTATGGCAACAAGGATAATCCATACGATGATCCAACGGATGACTTTGTGCGCATTGTTAACGAAACCTTTGCCCGGGGTGGTGTCCTGCTCATTCCTGCCTTTGCTGTGGGTCGTACTCAGGGTATTTTGTATTATCTGCGGCAGTTAATGAAGGCGGATAAAATTCCGGATGTACCGGTTTATATTGACAGCCCTATGGCGATTTCTGCCACCTATCTTTTTTTTAAACACCCAACGTATTTAAAGGAAAAATTTAACCTCCATGAATTTGCCCGGGAGGTAGAAACCAACATGCTGGTATTTGTACGCTCAAATGAGCATTCGAAATCACTTAATGAGATTAAGCAAAATGCAATTATTATTTCCTCAAGTGGAATGATGACGGGTGGACGAATTTTGCACCACCTCTATCATCGGTTACGAAGAGAACAGGATACCGTATTGATTGCCGGTTATCAGGCTGAAGGTACACGTGGCCGAAGGTTACTGGATGGAGAGAAAACACTCAAGATATTCGGTGAGCATGTTCCGGTAAAGTGTACGGTAGAGTACATTAGCTCTATGAGCGGTCATGCCGATAAGGGTGAATTGTTTCAATGGTTGGGAAATTTTAAGGATTCGCCAAAATTAACCTTCACCATTCATGGTGAAGGCGAAAATCTTCATGCTTATGCGAAGCATATTCGGAACTCCTTAGGATGGAACGTTGTGGTTCCTCAATACCTTGAGAGTATAACCCTGTTTGATGGGATTTAGCAAGTACACTTAAGCACTTTTCACTATCCCTTTTTGAGGATGGATTTTAATTTCGAAATGTTGCGTGGCAAATGTGGTTAACCGTTCGCCAATAAAATTTGCCTCGTCATCGTGCGGGTAAAAAACAGTGAGTTCGAGAATTCCCATAATAAAGTTTTTCTGCTGGCAAAAACCACGTATCCAGGCCTTAAATTCTTCCGTCCATTCCCGGCAGTACCGGTCATAGGGTTCTTCACCAGTAAAAATGAAGGTAAGCTGATTGTCGTGATAGTATTTAAACCTGAAAATGCCTGACAACGTAATATAAAAATTACGGAGTTTGCTGAAATCCTGTGTGTGATGATTTTGAATACGACTTATGGTTTCATCTACCAGACCAAGCGGATTGTGCTGTAGCAGATACTGCACCTTTACATAATCCACGAGGTAATCGAGCAGGTAATTTTCCAGCGAAAGCTGTGCTTGTTCAAGAACGTAATTCTTATCTAACGGAAAGAATTTTCGCACCACGGGTGTAAGGGTTTCGTAAAGATAGGAATTATTTATTTATCAGGCCACGCAGGTATGTATTGCCTTGGTCTGTGTTGCCCCTGAGATTTTAGGAGCTCATAGGAAACGACAAATGGTAAGCCTTTGGGCGATTTATCTCAACCGAGTTTACAGGTATGAAGTAGTTACATCACTGGACTTGAGAGTTCCGTAGGAACGTCATCTTGTTAGTAGGTGTATAATAATTCTAGTCCCGTAGGGACGGTATCTTTTTAATCTTACATGATCGTGCTTCATGTTGTTGTTAACGATTTCACCCCTACGGGGCTCAAAAAATTCATCCTTATTAAGCTATTGATATGTTGCCCCGATGGGGCTAATGCTATCATGACTCCATGTTTAAGATTTTTAATTAAGTTATTTGTTAAAGATGCCCAAAACTTAAGAATTCAGTATGAACCTCTTCTTCCTAGTAGTTGCATTTAATAATTCTAGTCGCGTTCTGCAGGTATGATATCTTCATGGAGATAGACCCATGGTTAATCATAAGTTTTTGTAGTCAGGCTCCAGGTAAAAAACTCTTTTTTCCACATGTGGGAATAGTTTCGCATGATCTGCGTGTCAACGTTTCCATCTAGGTTAACCCTCACAGCGTATTCAAAACCCAAAACATAAGCAAAGTCATCAACAATTGTTATTTGTTCAATTCTCCGGCCCAGAGAAAGATAATGAGGCAGAGGATTTTGATCGTGATGCACTTTGTTGTGCGGTTCATCAAGTGTAAAATCCTGCAGCCAAATAGTTTTTAGCACAGTTGTGTCTCTTTCGAGTAATGCCCTGATTTCCCTCGACTCGACCTGGGCCAGTTCTTCTTCAATGGGAGTTAATTCTGTGTTAAAGGTTTCAACGGTAACCTTGTCTATAGTTATCCATCGTTTTTGTTTTTCGGGGTTAAAGTTGTTTGGGCCGGGCGTGGTAATGCGCTTGAATGAAATCGGGATGAAAGTAATGATACTGTCTGAATTTTGCCCACAGGATTTAGTAGTCAGAAATATTATAAAGAGTTCAATCAAAACACTTTTAACAAGTAAATGATTAACCATGATTAATGAGTGTTCTATTTCACCATTTCACTACAGTGAATTTTTCAAGTGAAGAACTCCTACAAGTGCTGAGCTAACTCAAGGTTCAAAATTCAACATTACAGGTGTTAAGCTTGTGGATTTTGAATTTGAACCTTGAATCTTGATTAAGTTCCAAAACTTTCCGCCCTTGCCTGACTTAAGTAAGAATCAAATTCAATGGGCGAATCGGCTTGGTCCAATAAGCAACCGTTAGGTATGGGTGGATAGATTTCGGCATAGGTTTTAACCATGTTCATGAACACTCTTCTATACACATGAGTCCGGTTGATTTTTTCGGGATTGTCAAGTCCGGCACACGATTGCAGTTCCACAAAACTGTCGATAGTGTGTTTATGAAAATTGGCAACCCGTGCTTTTTTGTCTTCAACCACCAGTCCTTTTTCAAAGTAGGGATCTTGTGTGGCAACACCTACCGGGCATGTGTTTTTATTGCATTCCAACGCCTGTATACATCCCAATGCCATCATCATAGCACGGGCGCAATTGGTAAAATCGGCACCTAGCGCCATAACCCGTATTATGTGAAAACCGCTAAGTATTTTTCCTGAACAGTCTATTTTGATATGTTCACGAATACCGAAGCCACGGAGCGCATCGTCAACGAAGGCAACGGCATCCAGTAAGGGCATCCCAACAAAATTTGTAAACTCTGGAGGTGCGGCACCGGTTCCCCCTTCGCCCCCATCAATGGTAATAAAATCCGGATAGGTATCCAGTTGAACCATGGCTTTGCAGATGCCAAGAAATTCGCTTTTACGTCCGATGCACAATTTAAACCCTACTGGTTTTCCCCCGGATAGGTCGCGCAATTGCTTCACAAATTGAATCAATCCAATTGGGGTATTAAAGGCGGAGTGAAACGGTGGCGAAAAAACAGTAGTGCCGGCTTTTACACCACGAATGGCTGCAATCTCAGGTGTATTTTTTTTAGCAGGTAGTATGCCACCATGGCCAGGCTTTGCACCTTGCGAAAGCTTTATTTCAATCATTTTTACTTCCGGCCGGGTTGCATTTTTTTGAAATGCGTCTGGTGAAAAATTTCCGTCCTCATCACGCGCACCAAAATACCCGGTTCCAATTTGCCAGATCAGATCACCACCGTATTTCAAATGATGCGGACTGATACCACCCTCCCCAGTGTTGTGGGCAAATCCTCCGATTTTTGCACCGGCATTTAACGCTTCAACAGCACTTCCACTTAACGAACCAAAACTCATGGCCGATACGTTCATTATGCTTGCGCTGTAGGGTTGCTTGCAGTCTTTGTTTCCAACCATTACACGCGGACTGTGATCCAGTTTATGATGATCCAATGGAGTTACTGAATGGGTTATCCATTCATACCCTTCAGCGTAAACATCCAATTGTGTCCCAAAGGGAATAGTGTCGATCTGTTTTTTGGCGCGTTGGTAAATAACCGACCGGTCAATACGGTTAATGGGTGCGCCATCGGTATCCGATTCTACAAAGTATTGCTGAATCTTAGGTCGCAGGTCTTCAAATACGTACCTCAGCCTGCCTGCCAACGGGAAATTTCGTTTTAGCGACTGGCGGGTTTGTATCATGTCAACAACGCCCAGGTAAATCATCGGGCCAATAAGGATAAAGGCGAATAGTGCATCAATCCAGAAATAAGCCCAGACCAGGATTAATGCGGTAACGGCAATGCTGACAAGTATAAATAATGTTCTCATAGGTGTTCGGTTATGGGGGGTTAGGAAGCGAACAAGTTACGGGCTACATAGGAAAACCGCAAACATGTATTTACCTTTCTAGTCAATAATACAATATAAAATGGGTAAGAAAATTATAATCGCTCTGTTGGTTCTGTTGGTTGTTATTCAATTTATTCAACCTGCAAAAAATGTTGGTGAAGTCATTACAGAAAATGATATTTCCAAAAAATACGAAATGCCGGAAGCGGTACATTCTATTTTAGTTCAAAAGTGTTATGATTGTCACAGCAACAACACGCTCTATCCTTGGTATTCCAACATTCAACCTGTGGCATGGTGGATTAATAGTCATGTAGAGGAAGGAAAAGGGAAATTGAATTTTTCTGAATTCACAACCTATACCGAGAAAAAAGCAAATCATAAACTTGAAGAGGTATCCGAGGCCGTTACGGATGGTTGGATGCCGCTTGATAGTTATGTGTTAATCCACCGCGAAACAAAAATCACCGCTGCGGACACAGAATTGATTAATGCATGGATTAAATCACTTGGGGTAGCAGTTAAGGGGGAAGCCAAGGAATAGTGAATTATGTCGATATGATTTATTTGATTTCCCTACATTCATGAATCAGGTAATCGAAAAATAGAACAGGCTACGTGTTCTTGAAGAGAAACACATAGCCTATGATGGCAATAGTCATTAAACTTTATCTTCCCGATCCTGCACTTAGCGTGTGCCCGTAGAAGATGGCATTCATCAGCATTTTATTAGTCCCGTACCAGAACGCTCTGAAGGTTAAGTTCTCAGTAAATCCAATTACCCTTCCTTGCCCAAGTGGGCTGCTTCCGGCCATTGATGCATTCTTTAATTTTTCAAGACTTGCCTTTGTGATATACCCACTCAGCAGTGGATTGACGGTGAATCGTGCCGGATTACCAAACGGATTTTTGGAAGGCTCCATAAATAAATTTCCTCTTTTGAAAACAGGGATGCGTGCACTTTGGTAACCATAAAATAATGGATTCGACAGGTCAGCCTGCATTTCAAATATGGCTCCACTTAGCGCTTCTGCTCCCGAAGTAAAGGCAATGTCGGAGTAGGGTTTACTTTTGTTTTCTTCCTCTTTCTTATCCTCTTTTTTCATTTCAAATTTCCCAAGGCCATTGACATTTAGCCAGTTGAGCGCACTGCCAATTCCGATGATAACACCTCCCTGTTGCACCCAGGTACGTAGTCGCTCCTTGGTGGCGTCATTTATCCCTGCATATGATCCTGTGCTCATGATGAGCGTATTGTATTTTGAATAATTACTCATCCGATTAAATACATCGGTAGTAATAAGGCTGGTGGGTATATGATACCGGGTATCCAGCAGATGCCATATTTCGCCAACATCGCCAACGGTTATGCCATCGCCTATGAGCATCGCAATTTTTGGTTCCCGTAGCGCTGAGAAGGAATTACTACCCAGACTAATTCCTTTATAGTCAAGACCGGTATTAAGGGCGTATATATCAATGCCATCTTCCAGCGCAATCTCTTTAACAAGATAATTGATCAACTCCGGACTTTTTTCTTGTGTACCTAAAGGAATAAGAAGAGATCCTGCACTGAATTTCTTTCCATTGGGATGATAAAAGTCATTGTTGGCAACCTTTACCCGGATACCCTTACTTAACAACCGGTAAAGTGCGCGAGGTGTATAATACCCATAGCTTTCGAAAACATAGGCATAATCACTTGTTCCGTCAATCAGTTTACCGAAAGGTTTTTTTGAAGGATCAAATCGTTCACCGAGTAATGCAGTCGGAGAAGTTTTTACTTCTTCATAGTCTAAGCCGAAGGCCAGGGGCAGTGTCCAGGATGAAATGTCATAGAAAAGGCTATCCTTAAATTGAGTTCGTTTTTCAAACATTGCTTTAATAAGCCTGTATTGTTTTTGATTGAGTGGAACAACGTAACTGGTGGCACTTTCGTAACGCTTTCCACCAAGCGTTTGTGTTCCATTTAGTTTATACACCTCTACGTCTTGCCGGGCTATTACTTCGGCAAGGTGGAAACTCCGGAACGGATCAGCACCTGAGCTAAACACATAAGCTTTAACAGGATCTTTAACGGCATCGGCCACGTTGTTTTTGTAGAATTCGCGATGATAGTTGAGTAACTCTTCACGCATGGCATGGGAAGCCTCAAGTGTTGACAATGCCGTGGTAAACTGATTACGAATAGTGAAAGGGAAAGTAAGTACACCATTTATACTTTCCTGTGCATGGCCACGTGAACTCGCCTGTTCGAATAGTATTCCGATGGCTCCCTGTACATCAGGAAAGGTTGAGCCCTTGCCATAATAGAAATCGTCATATCCTTCCTGTGTGTAATAAAGCGATCCGATTTTATCCAGTGCTTTAGCATGGTATTCCCCAATTTTACGCGTTAAGGTTAAATTTTTTTCAGGAGTTAGCGGATGGTTTCGTGACGGAACACCGGGCTGGAAGAAAAAAGTAGCATTCGTGCCCATTTCATGATGGTCGGTTAAAACGGTAGGCTTCCAGCGCTGGAATTGTGTTATGCGTGCCTGACTTTCGGGTAGTTGCGCCACCAGCCAGTCGCGGTTAAGATCAAACCAGTAGTGATTGGTTCGGCCTCCTGGCCAAGGCTCGTTGTGCTCGGTATCGTTCGGATCAGAGGATATCTGCATACTTTTCCTGGAATTGACCCAACTGGAAAACCGGTGCAGGCCATCCGGGTTAAAACTTGGATCAAAAAGGATAACTGTTTCATCCAGTAATTTTTCGATGTCCGCACCCTGTGCTGCTGCAAGGTGGTACGCAACGGCAAGTGACGCATTGCTACCACTGGCTTCATTCCCATGTATACTGAAGCCCATATAGATTACATTAGGCATAACTTTAACATCCAGACTACCGGATTTAGATGGATCCGATAATTGAATGTGTTGCTGCCGTATTTCCTCCAGGCGTTGGTGATTTTTAGGTGAGGTGATGGTGAGTAGAAGAAGCGGTCTCGACTCAAACGTCCGCCCGGTTTCTTGTATGGTAATTCTATCGGAAACGTTTGCTAAGGCATACATATAGTTTACCAGGCGGTCGTGGCTGATGTGCCATTCGCCCACCTCATGACCTATAATGGATTTGGGGGTTGGGGTGGAGGGATTATACGAAACACTCTCCGGAAGGTAATAGGACAAGTCGGGCTGGGAAAATACTGGTCCAGCCATCAGCATGAGGTTAGCCAAAAGCAATAGCGATTTCTTCATTTTGTTCAGAATTAATGCCTAAATAGAGCGAAGAGTGGGTTTTTAACCAAGCCTTTTACGGACAATTTTATAAGTGGTCAAGCACCCCTCTGTTAATTAATTGTGAACAAAATTGTGGAAAGAATTAAAGAGATTTTAAACACATTTCAGCCAATAAAAGATATTTTTGACCGCATTTTAAAATCAACCAAAACTTAAAATTATGATGAGAATTTTACTACTCGCAACCTTTGTGCTGGCAACCTTCACAGGAGTGTGGGCACAGGGGGTTACCACTTCATCAATTATTGGTTCTATAAAGGACCAAACTGGTGAAACGATTCCGGGTGCCAATATTGTGGCCGTTCATGAGCCATCCGGAACCACATATGGAACCACATCGATGGCTGATGGAAGGTTTACAATCCCCAACATGCGTGTTGGTGGTCCTTACAAAGTAAAAATTTCATTCATAGGTTATGCTGAGCAGACCTATGTTGAAATCTTTTTGAAAATCGGTGAGCCCTACGTTATTTCTTCTCTGATGAAGGAAGAAGGCACGCAACTGGAAGAAGTAATTGTATCTGGTGTAATGGATAGGATTATGAACAGTGAGCGTAGCGGAGCAGTTACCACTGTTGGAACCCGGGAGATATTAAACATGCCCACGATTTCTCGTAGCATCAATGACATGACCAGGATGACGCCTCAGTCAACGTCAACCAGCAACGGTGCAATAGGGGGAGGTAATTACCGTCAGAATTTCATTACGGTAGATGGTTCTGATTTCAATAACACGTTTGGTATTGGCAGCAACCTGCCGGCAGGTGGATCGCCTATTTCGTTGGATGCGCTTGAAGAAATTTCGATAAATGTTACCCCTTATGATATTCGTCAATCTGGTTTTATTGGAAGTTCAATTAACGCAGTAACACGCTCAGGCACAAATGAATTTAAGGGTTCTGCCTACACTTTTTGGAGAAGTGAAAACCAACAGGGTAATCAGGTAGCGAATAACGATGCATTTACCCGGCAGCCATTGCAGGAAAACACCTATGGCTTTCGCCTTGGTGGTCCGATAATCAAAGACAAATTGTTCTTCTTTATCAATGCGGAAAGTGGCAAGACTACCCGCCCTGGACAGACAGATTTTGCAGCTACACCTTCAGCCCCCTTTGGAAGTGCACCAAACATCAGAAGACCAACTGCTGCTGAACTGACTGAAATCAGTAATTTCTTACGTGAAAATTACGATTATGAAACTGGTCCTTTTGACAACTATGGCTTTGAATCACAGAATCAGCGCTTTGTTGCCAGAATTGACTGGAACATCAACAAGAATCACAGGTTTAATATCCGATACAGTCAGGTTGAGAGTAAGAATCCATCGTTTCTTAGTTCGTCAACCACTGGTACAGGGTTCTTCTATCCTTCAGGCGCAGGACGAACCAACAACAATGCATTGTGGTTCAAGAACTCCAACTACTACCAGGAAGCTAATTTCTACTCATTAGCGATGGAATTGAACTCGATCTTTGGTGGAAAAATTGCCAATACATTCAGGGCCACTTACACGAATCAAAATGACCCAAGAAGTTCTGACAGTAAAGAATTTCCGCTCGTAGATATTATGAAAGATGGTACTCCGTTCACAACCTTCGGGTATGAGCCATTTACCTTTGGTAACTTACGTGATGTGTCATCTATTTCAATTGTGGATTTTGCCAGTTGGACGACTGGAAGGCATACCATAACAGCGGGTGTTCAGCTTGATATTCAAAATACCAAGAATGGATTCCAACGGTTTGGAACAGGTGTATATCGGTTTAACTCTTGGGATGATTTCAAAAACGGAGAACTCCCTACGGATTATGCCCTTACATACTCGTTGTTACCGGGTTATGCCCAGGCATTTCCTAAAGTCGGATTTGTTCAGTATTCAGCGTATGGCCAGGATGAGTTTATCGTAAATGATAAATTAAGAATAACAGGAGGTCTCCGATTTGACCTTCCTACTTTCCCTGATGTACCCGAGATCCAAACCCACCCAATGGTTGCAGCATTAACATTTGCTAATGGCAGAAAGATTGACACAGGTGTTATGCCGAAAACGCGAGTTATGGTATCACCCCGGATTGGCTTCAACTGGGATGTCAAAGGTGACAGATCACTTCAGGTACGTGGAGGATCAGGAATATTTACTGGTCGCGTGCCTACTGTATGGATTGTTGCTCAATCGGGGGATGCAGGGTTGCTGCAATTTACCCAGGCGTTCAATGGAGTTGATAACGTACCAGGTCCTTTCAGAATAGATCCCTACAGACCGGCTACACCTCCGGCTGCAGGTACAGCAATCCCTTCAAACATCAGTGCTATTGATCCTGACTTTAAGTTTCCTCAAACCTGGAAAACAAGTGTAGCTGTCGATAAGCGATTGCCGCTAGGGTTTATTGCGAGTTTAGAGGCTATTTATAATAAAGACCTCAACATCGCTATAGGTAAGAACTATAACCTGGTTAATCCTCAGCCTATGAACATTGTTGATGGAAATGGTAACAGGGCTTACCCGGACAACCGGCCAATATATCCGTCCGCAAATAATCAGAAATTTATCAATTACCTGAATAATGCAGGACAACCAAACACCACCAATCCTAATGGAACAGCGGGTAACTCAGCCTTTAACCCAACCGTATTAGGAAATTCATCTGAAGGATATTACTGGTCATTGACGGCTAAACTTGATAAGCAATTCTCGAATGGTATTTCTGCCTTTGTTGCCTATACCAGAAGCGAATCAAGGGTAATTTATGATGGTATTGGAGATCAGTTATTTAACACCTGGTCATTAACGCCAATTATTGGTCAGGCGAACAATCCTGAAGCAAGTTTTGCTGGCTATGTTGTTCCAGACAGGGTAATTGCTGGTTTAAGCTTCCGCAGAGAATACCTCAAGAAGTTGGCAACAATGGTGTCCTTCTTCTATGAAGGTTCAATCCAGGGAACATTCTCCTATACCTATGGTGGTGACCTGAATCGTGACGGAAATTTCAATGATTTGATTTACGTACCAAAAGATCCATCAGAAATTACCTTTACTGACTTCACGTATGCCGGTACGCTATATACCGCAAAGCAGCAAAGTGATTTATTCTTCAGGTATATCGAGCAGGATAAGTATCTAAGTTCAAGAAAGGGTAAATATGCTGAGCGTAACGGAGCACGATTGCCATGGCGTAACCAGGTAGACTTCCGTTTCGCACAGGATATTTTTACCAATTTAGGTGGAAAGAAAAACACACTTCAATTCACTGTAGATATCTTCAACTTTGGTAATTTCATCAACAAAAACTGGGGTACCTTTAAGTTAGTGAATGCACCTAGTGTACTTGTACCTACTAACCAGAACAGCATTGTTGCCGGTGGTACTGTTAAGCCAACCTTCCGTTTACAAACCGACAGAAACCAGCCAGTAACGAATACGTTCAGGGATAATAATACAATTAGCTCCACGTATTATATGCAATTTGGACTACGCTATACTTTTAATTAGTAACAGTGTAACGTAATTTTCAAAAAGAGGCCCTTCGGGGCCTCTTTTGTTTTTGTCTGATTTTAGCTAATTTCCAAAAGCAATGCGGCTCTTGAGAAATTATATCCCACTCCTTTTCCTTTTTCTGGCTGTTTCTTCTTGCAATGTATTAGCCCCCTCGCAACCCGAATCCGAGCCTGTTGTAGAGATTGATTTACAGCAAATCATAGAGCGGGGGTACATCAATGTGCTGGTCGACAATAATTCATTTAGCTATTTTATTTACAAAGGTCGATCCATGGGGTACGAGTATGAACTAATTAAAAACCTGGCCTCCCACCTTAATGTGGAATTACGAATAAAAGTTGTTTCCGGAATTGACCGTGGAATTGAACAATTGAATGAAGGGGTAGGCGATATTCTTGCATTTCCGCTTACGGTAACCATAGAACGGACAGAAGTTGTTGAGTTTACTAAAACACAATTTGAATCGTATCAAGTGCTGGTACAGCGTAAACCCGAAAATTGGAGAAAGTTAACCCTTGATCAGATTGAAAAGCAAGTAATCCGTAATCCCTCGGAGTTGATTGGTAAAGAAGTGCATGTAATGGCGGGATCAAGTTTTGCGCAACGCCTACGACATTTATCGGAAGAAATTGGTGGTGAGATACTGATACGGGAAGACAGTGCCGGAGCCGAGACAGAAAACCTTATTCGGGCTGTTGCGATGGGCGATATTGATTTCACGGTTACCGATCATTTAATTGCCCGGGTAAATGCAACGTATTTTCCGAATCTGGATGTTGGAACTACACTCAGTTTGCCTCAGCAAATTGCCTGGGCAGTACGAAAGAACTCACCAGAACTGAAGGATGAAATAAATGAATGGCTAACGAAGCTAAAAAAGGAGCCTACATTTATGGTGATTTTTAACCGGTATTTTAATAGTCCGCGTACATCACTACTACGTGTAAAAAGTGATTACTCTTCATTAGGAGGCAATAAAATTTCACCATACGATGAAATGATAAAGGAAGAAGCAGCCAACCTTGGCTGGGACTGGCGTTTACTGGCCGCAATTATCTACCAGGAATCCAAATTCGATCCAACCGGAGAATCGTGGGCGGGTGCAAAAGGATTGATGCAACTAATGCCGGAAACAGCAAGCCGGTTTGGTGTGACTGATCCACACAGTCCGCGACAAAGCCTTCGGGGTGGGGTTCGGTTTCTTAAGCACCTTGATAAGTATTGGGAAAAAGATATAGCCGATCCTGGTGAACGATTAAAATTTATTCTGGCGTCCTACAATGCAGGACTAACGCACATTATTGATGCACGCAAATTGGCCATAAAGTATGGCGATAATCCAATGGTTTGGAGTGTTGTGGAATCCTATTTGCTTAAAAAATCCGACCCCCAATATTTCCGCGACCCTGTTGTTATGGCCGGGTATTGCAAGTGCGAAGAGCCTGTAAATTATGTCAGGGATATTATAACACGCTATGAAGAATATCAATTAATGATTGCTTCTTGAGTGTTAGGTTCAGTACGAATCAGAGTTTATGTATAATGGCTTCAAAATTTAACGTCTCCCAGTTCTTTTCTACTCCGGGTGTCTTCATTACCTCATCTATAATTTTTTTATGTTTTAAACCAGTGGATAATGCATCCGAATAGCGGATATCATCCCTGAAGGTAACCATGGAGTATAAGGGTACCCACTG
This sequence comes from uncultured Roseivirgaceae bacterium, assembly GCA_964501015.1. Lineage (GTDB taxonomy): Bacteria > Bacteroidota > Bacteroidia > Cytophagales > Cyclobacteriaceae > UBA2336. The sequence continues at coordinate 13,296 of CAZCRJ010000022.1, forward strand.
TTCTGGGAACAGGGCATGAAGTTTAGCCTCGATTTTTTTTCGTAGCAAGAAATCCTCATCGGCAACCAGGTCGCGCATTTCAACAAAATTATCAAGCGCCAGTTGGGCTATGGCATCCACATCAGGTTTACGTAACTCCTGAAAAGCAGGTAATACCTTCTTCCATTTTTCATCGTATTGATGGAGCAATTCATCAAGCACACGGCAGTCTTCAAATCCAGCGTTCATTCCCTGACCGAAAAAAGGAACGATACCATGTGCAGCATCCCCAATCAATAGGGTCTTGTTTTTCACCCAGGGAAAGCAATGAATGGTTACCAGTGAGGCAGTGGCATTGTCGCGGAAGTCCTCATATAAGGACGGCATGAGGGGAATCACATCAGAAAAGTTTTTCTCGAAAAAGTCTTTAATGGCTTCTTCCGACTTGAGGTTTTCAAAGGAAGCGTCACCTTCAAAAGGGAGGAATAATGTGCACGTAAATGTTTTGTCGGGGTTTGGCAGCGCAATCAGCATATAGCTATCACGGGGCCAGATATGCAACGCGTTTGGATCAAGGAGGTAATCCCCATTTTCGCTGGTAGGAATTCTTAATTCTTTATAGCCGTGTTCAATATAGTGCTGAGAGAAATTAAATCTGTCGGTGTATTGCATGGCCCCGCGAACAGCTGAAAAGGCACCATCGGAACCGATAATTACATCGTATGTCTTGTGTTTTATGGCTTCATATTGCTGAACAGTCAATTCTGTTTTCTTGAAATCAATACCGAGACACCGGTGTTCAAAATAAAATTCAACGCCATGCTTTTCGGCTTCCGTAATCAATACCATATTCAGTCCACCCCGCGATACGGAGTTGATAAACTCCCCTGTCTTACCATAGGGTTGGAGGTTTGTATTTCCGAGTGTGTCATGCACCATCCGTCCGTGCATGGGAATCGCATTTTGGCGAAGTACTTCTGCGAGACCTACTTGCTCAAGAGCACGAATACCTCTGTTGCTCAACGCCAGGTTTATCGACCGGCCGCCTTCAATAAGATGTTTTCGCATATCAAGCCTGCGCTCATATACCGATACATTGTATCCTCTTTTGGCCAGATAGATGGATACTAATGATCCGACTAAACCAGCTCCAACAATGGCAATGTTTTTAGTTTCTTTCATGGTC
>CAZCRJ010000023.1:0-5271 GCA_964501015.1 uncultured Roseivirgaceae bacterium
AGCAGGTGCAGTAACTTTATTCAGGCCCTCTTCCGATAAGTTGGATCAGCAGTTTCAATTAAAAGCTTCTGCCGACTCTGTTCAGGTATTTACCCTCAAGCCCCTGCAGCCGGGCGCTTACCGCGTCAAAATGGAGTGGAAAACCGAGGGAAAAGAATTCTACATCGAGAAAGTAATTTATATTTAATATATCATCCGGTTTACGGGTAATGTTTTATTACACAAACAGCACGGCATGTTAATCACGGCATTTTTATTAGGACTTACCGGCAGCCTGCATTGTGTGGGCATGTGTGGTCCCATTGCCCTGATGGTCAATGCCCGAACAAATAGCAGCATGTTAATCAACCGGCTGTTGTATAACAGTGGGCGTACGGTAACATATGTATTGATGGGTGTGGTGGTGGGTATGCTCGGCAAAATCGTGCTGTGGGGAGGAATTCAGGCAAAGGTTTCCATTGGTGTTGGCGTGTTGATTCTTGTAGCCTTACTGATTCCTAAAGTTCAGCAGCTTTTTCTTCCATCTTTATCTTTCTATGTCTTCCGGTTAAAGCAGGCATTTTCTAAACATCTGAAATCGACAAAACCTTTTTCTGCTTTATTTACCGGTGTGCTAAATGGATTTTTACCGTGTGGTCTCGTGTATGCTGCCTTAGCGATTGCGCTAATCCAGGTTACTCCTTATGACAGTGCGCTAGTGATGTTGTTGTTTGGATTAGGTACTGTGCCTGCAATGCTAGCAGCAGCGTATTCCTGGCAGGCTATCCGGAAAATAATTCCCTGGTCCTTTCAACGTATCCAGACTGCTATGCTTATTGTGGTGGCCGTGGTGATGATCTGGCGTGGCCTTTCTGATGAAATGCATTTGTTTCATGACCACGGACCCGACATCATTTGTGTTCCTGAATAATTCAGAGAAGAATTGTTTCCTTAGAATTCAATAGGTTACTTACCCTCCAGCCTTTTGCTGCATCAAATATTTCTTGGGTGTAATGCCAAACTTTTTACGAAAGGCAGCAATGAAATGACTTGGATTCGTATATCCGATCTGAAAGGCTACTTCATTTACTTTCAATTTACCGGTATCTAGTAAGATACGCGCATGATCAATCTTATGATCCAACAAGTATCCGTACACCGTGTTACCATAGATTTCCTTAAACCCCATTTTCAGCTGAAACTCATTTAATCCTGAAAGTTTGGCCAGAGCTTTAAGTCCTGGAGGATTATCCAGGTGTTTAAGTAAATATTCTTTTGCGTTTTTTATTTTCCTGACGGTTTCTTCATCATTTAAAAACGGACAGTTCTCCATGTCGGGCTTTTTCTCAGAGAAATAAAGGCTTAAGAGTTCAAATACTTTACCGTGATAGTAGAGGTTTTGTGCGCTTTCACTCAACTGAATAGAAAATAATTGAGTAAGCACTACAATCAATCCAGCGGGTATATCACGTTCATCGTAAAACTTCCGGTTGGCATTTTCCGCTTTTAAAAACGGGAGCGATTCATGGGTGAATAGTTGGTGCAGATTTTCGAGGGATATAAACAAAAACACCATACGCGAGCCGGGTGAAAGTTTCAGCGTGAAGGGCGTATCGGCCTCCGGATTGTAAAAGAAATAATTTTTCAACCGTTGAATTTCCCTTCCATACTGAGGACTGAATTCAAATCGGGCGCTGCCGTCAAGACAAAAATAAAATTGAATAATATTTTTTTGTAAAAGCTCCGGCAGTTGAAATGCTTCATCCGAATTGTTTACCAGTGTGATCAACTTCATTTCACCCAATTCAAAAAGAAGGCTCAGTTTGTCCGGATGCATTTTACTTTTAATAAGTTCAAGCATGAATTTTTAAATGATAGGTATGGTAAGCTATGGTTTAAATTGAATTACGATGGAGATCAACTATAGTTATGTACTTGATTAAAACGCCTCAAATTCATTTCACGAAGGAATACATTAAGCTGATATATATCATGTATTATCAAATATAGCGTTTTTGGCCATAAATTCTATAGATTTGCTTTTTTGATCTTATTTTGCCGGTATTTTTAATCCTTTTATAGGTATTTTATGATCTGTAGGAAGTGCAATTTGCCCCATGTTTTTGAACTAAAAAGTGAAGCCGGCCATCACTCAACATATCGAAAATTTCCAGCTTATTGGAACCAACTTCAATAAAGCCGATACTCAAACCAGAAGTCGGTTTGCGATTACCAAATCACAGACTGAAGAAGTTTATAAAAATGCAGCTAAGGCTGGTTTTACTGATTTTCTAATCCTTTCTACCTGCAACCGAACCGAATTTTATACGACCAGTAATGCAAATGAGTTGCGTGTTCTTATTGCAAATCAGCTTCAATTAAGTCAGGCAGATTTTGATTCGTATTTCTATTGCCAAAATGGAAAGTCAGCAGTTGGGCATTTTTTTCGTGTGGTCTCAGGTCTTGATTCTCAGATCATTGGAGATTATGAAATTGTCTGTCAGGTTAAGGCTTCTTTAGAAGAAGCTCGAAAACACCATCTGGTGGGTACCATAATGGATCGTGTTTCAAACTTTGCCTTCCAGTCTTCCAAGAAGGTTAAAACACACACCAATCTGAGCAGTGGGAAGTATTCAGTAAGCTATGCAGCGGCAGAGCTTCTGTATTATGAAAGTGTACAGTACAAATGTGATACTATTTTAGTGGTGGGCACGGGCGATTTTGGCACTAATGTGGCTCAGAACTTACGACAATACTTTCCTAAAGCTAAAATTGCCCTAAGCAATCGTACGCGTGAAAAAGCGGATACTTTGGCTAAAAGCATTAAAGCCAATGTGATACCATTTGACAGGGTTCAACAGCATATAGATGATTTTGACGCCATCATCACAACGGTTGGTCTTGAACACTATCTTATTTCTAGTGAGCACATCAGAAGTACCCGAGCAAAACTTTTCCTCGACCTTAGTGTACCACAAGCGGTAAATCCTGAACTCAAATTGATGGCTGGTATACGCTTATTTTCGGTTGACGAAGTTTCAACTTTTCACAACAAGTTATTACATGAACGTAAGCTGGAAGTACCCCGTGCTGAAAAGATTGTGAGTGTGTATATTGAACGGCTTATGGAATGGCATCAGGTATACAATCATCGCCATGTAATTTCAGAGTATAAAGAAAAAGCACAAAATTTAGCGTATGATAGAATGGCCACGCAAGATGATGTGGAGGCACTCAATCAACAGAAGATAATTGAAAAGACATTTTCAGGTATCATTCAACAAATTAGGGTAGGAGGGTATGCAGGCTGCATGATGATTGAGGCGATGACAAATTTGGTTCCTGCAGATAAATGAAATCCATTCATACGATTAGAATCGGCACACGCGATAGTGCCCTTGCATTATTTCAGGCAAAACAAGTGCAAGCAAAACTTGAATCCAAAGGATTACAAACTGAGATAGTGGAAATTACTTCCGATGGTGATACAGATCTGGCAACACCGCTTTATGAAATGGGCATTCAGGGTATTTTTACCAAGTCACTCGACATAGCCTTACTGCAAAACAAAATTGACCTGGCGGTACATTCCACCAAAGATGTGCCCACAAAGCAAGCCAAAGGCCTTACTTTAAGTGCTGTGCTTGAACGGGCCACGCCTTTTGATTGCCTGGTATTGTCCAAAGGAAAAATATCCTCCGATATTCCCGAAGAAGGAACCATAGCAACGAGCAGCCTGCGCAGAAAACTGCAATGGCTGAACCGCTATCCTAAATACAATACTGAAAATCTGCGTGGTAATATTCAAACCCGTTTGAAAAAGCTTGACGAATCATACTGGCAAGGGGCCATCTTTGCGCAAGCTGCATTGGAACGATTGGAAATTTTATCTCATCATTACATTACACTTGATTGGATGCTGCCTTCACCCGCACAAGGCGCAATTGGTATGGTATGCAGGGAGGATGATCAGGAAGTAGTAGAAGTAAGTCGCTCAATAAATCACCACGAAACAGAAATGTGTATAACTGTAGAGCGGGATTTTCTTTCTGCATTGCACGGTGGTTGCGCGGTGCCTATAGCGGCCCATGCACAATGGAAAAACGATAAACTTCACTTTCGTGGAAACATCATGAGTCTGGATGCCAAACAAAAAGTGGAGGTGGAAGAGGAGTTTGATGTTGAATTAGTACAACAAGCCGGACAAATTGCAGCAAAAGAAATTTTGGCCCGGGGAGCAGAGGGAATAATTAAAACTTTCCGGGTGGTATGAGTATTCAGCTTCATATCATATCTACACGTAGCCTGCATTTAAATGCTCTTGAGCAACTGCAACATCTCGGATGGAAAATTACGTTGCACGATTTTATCAGCAAAAAAATTGAATTACCTGTTCATGTTACATTAGAAGTACTAACTAAAAATATTGTTTTAACCAGTCAGACGGGAGTGGAGGCTTTTATTGAACTGCTCAAAAAATTACAAGTACCGCTTTCTGATTACCATGTGCACTGCATTGCTCAGGCAACTAAACAAGCAGCAGTTCAGGCGGGTTTGTTGGTAAAGACATCTGCACCTAATGCGCTTCTTCTGGCTGATGAAATCCTGAAGTATCAGGAAATCAGCTCAGTAACCCATATTTGTGGTAATCGCAGAAGAGATGAACTATCTGAAAAATTGAATTCGGGTGGTGTTGAAGTAAAGGATGTTGTTGTTTATCACACAGCATTAACACCCATCAGCATAGATCAGGCTTATGATGGATTGCTGTTTTTCAGTCCGAGTGCTATAGATAGTTTTTTAAGTGCAAATGAATTGAAACAAGTGCCATGCTTTTGCATTGGCCAAACAACTGAAAATCATGCAAAACAAAAAGGCTTTATACAGACTTATATACCTGAAGCTCCTTCAGAGGTTGCTTTCGTGAATTTAGTAATTGAACATTTTACAACAACATCAGTACATGCTAAAAAATGATTTATTGTTAAAGGCGCTTCGTCAGGAAGAAGTATCGCGCCCACCAGTTTGGATGATGCGTCAGGCTGGGCGCTATTTGCCAGAATATATTGAGCTGCGCAAGAAGTACGATTTTTTTACCCGCGTACAAACACCTGAGTTGGCCTGTGCAATTACATTGCAGCCAATTGATATTGTAGGTACCGATGCGGCCATAATTTTTTCGGATATCCTCGTGATACCCCAAGCTTTGGGCATGGAAGTACTAATGGAAGAAGGCAAGGGCCCATCATTACCAAAAACCATACAAACACAAAAAGATATTGATGCGCTGCA
>CAZCRJ010000023.1:5371-14372 GCA_964501015.1 uncultured Roseivirgaceae bacterium
TTATCTCAGCATAAATCTGTTTCCGGAATTGGTATCGACTGGACTATTCGACCGGCCGAAGCACGCGCAGCAACCGGCAACCGCATAACCTTACAGGGAAATTTTGATCCGAGCAAGCTGATGACCTCCCCGGCAGAGATTAGAAAGGAAGTGCATAAAATGATTGATGGCTTTGGTGTGAGGGGATACATCGCCAACCTTGGTCATGGCATTACACCCAATATTCCGGTAAATCATGCCAAGGCGTTTGTAGATGCTGTAAAGGAATACGAACATGAATCACGTAGTTAAAGATACATTTACAACACATATAAAATCCTTGCAGAATATCATCTGTTCGGCTTTAGAGCGTGCAGATGGTAGAGGAAAATTCATTTCCGATATATGGGAGCGCCCCGGTGGGGGTGGAGGAGAAAGTCGCATCATGAGTGGAGGTACTATTTTTGAAAAAGGTGGCGTTAACATTTCGGTCGTTCACGGAAAGCTGCCGGCTTTGGCGGCACAGCAATTAAAGGTTCATGGTGAGAACTTTTTCGCCTGCGGTTTATCACTGGTCATACATCCGTTCAATCCTTTTGTGCCCACCGTGCATGCCAACTGGCGATACTTTGAAGTGTATAATCAGGATGGCTCAGTAGAAGATGCCTGGTTTGGAGGAGGTACCGACTTAACACCTTATTATTTGTTTGAGGAAGATGCGATTCACTTTCATGCGGTGCAAAAAGAAAGTTGTGATGCGTTTGATCCTACATTCTATCCGAAGTTCAAACAACAGTGTGATGATTACTTTAATAATCACCATCGCGGAGGCGAACGCAGAGGTATTGGCGGAATTTTCTTTGATCATTGCCGCGGAACCGAAAAGCAATCACTGGAATACTGGAAATCATTTGCTGAAGTTAACGGAAAAGCATTTCTGGAGGCCTATCTGCCTATTGTAGAAAGAAGAAGAGAGACAACATTTTCCGGAGAGCACAAGCACTGGCAGGAAATCAGAAGAGGACGGTATGTAGAGTTTAATCTTTTGCACGACAGGGGTACACTGTTTGGCATCAAAACCAATGGGCGAACTGAAAGTATTTTGATGAGTTTGCCACCCACGGTTCGGTTTGAATACAATTACCATCCGGAGGAAGGAAGTGAAGAAGCAAGGCTGCTGGAGGTGCTTATGCACCCAAAGGACTGGCTACACGTAAACACCGTATCATCATGATCAGAAGAAATAGAATTTTACGACAATCTGCATCCGTTCGAAACCTTGTACAGGAAGCAACACTGCAACCCAGTGATTTTATAGTTCCGGTTTTTATCATTGAAGGTGAAAGCATCAAAGAAGAAATCTCCAGCATGCCGGGATATTACCGATACTCTCTCGATTTAGCGGTAGATGAGTTGAAGTCGTGTTACAATTTAGGTTTACGCTGTGCCCTTTTGTTTGTTAAAGTTCCGGATGAATTAAAGGACAACATCGGTAAAGAAGCGCTTAATGAAAACGGACTGATGCAACGCAGTGTGCGCGCCATTAAAAAGGAAATACCGGAGATGGTCGTGATGACCGATGTGGCATTAGATCCCTACTCATCATTCGGACATGATGGTATTGTGGAGCACCAGCAAATTGTGAATGATAAAACAGTGGAGGTACTGGCTGCGATGAGCGTAAGTCATGCTAAAGCCGGAGCGGATTTTGTTGCCCCCAGCGATATGATGGATGGAAGAATAAAAGCCATTCGTGAGGCGTTGGAGGAAGCAGGACATCATCAAACAGGTATCATGAGCTATGCAGCTAAATATGCCTCTTGTTTTTATGGTCCGTTTCGTGATGCATTGGACAGCGCCCCCGGATTTGGAGATAAGAAAACCTATCAGATGAATCCTGCCAATCGCCTCGAAGCAATTAAGGAAGTGTTGATGGATGTGGAAGAAGGAGCAGACATCATCATGGTAAAACCTGCGCATGCTTATTTGGATATTATCCGTGAAGTAAAAAATCAAATTCATCTTCCGGTAAGCGCCTATCATGTAAGCGGAGAGTACGCCATGATTAAAGCGGCAGCCAAAGCTGGATATTTAAATGAAGAGCAAGCAATAGTGGAAGTGTTAACAAGTATTAAGCGGGCGGGGGCTGATTTGATAGCTACGTATTTTGCAAAACAAATAATTGAAATCCTTAAAAAAGTTGACAATTGATAAAATGCAGTTGACGAGGTTTTGCAATTGGAAATTGTCAACTGTTAGGTAAAACTAGAATTATAAAATGAGTTTGAATTCAATAACGAACAGTGAGTTACTTTTTAAACGCGCCCAACAACACATCCCGGGTGGTGTAAACTCTCCTGTACGCGCATTTAAAAGCGTGGGAGGAACACCCCTCTTTATTAAAAAAGCAAAAGGCGCTTATCTGTATGACGAAGATGGTAACCGATACATAGATTACATAAACTCATGGGGTCCAATGATCCTAGGGCATGCCTATGAGCCTGTGGTAGAAGCAATACGTGAGCGGGCTGCTGATTCAACTTCTTTTGGTGCGCCTACTGAATTAGAAATTCAAATGGCTGAATTAATCAAGTCGATGGTGCCCAATGTGGATTTGATTCGCATGGTGAGCAGTGGTACCGAGGCTTGCATGAGCGCCATTCGCTTGGCACGCGGCTATACCGGAAGGAACAAGTTTATCAAATTTGAAGGCTGTTATCACGGTCATGCTGATGCATTTTTAGTAAAAGCAGGAAGTGGTGTAGCAACATTAAATATTCAATCGGTTCCGGGCGTATCGGCTGCTGTGGCACAGGATACATTGACAGCTCCATATAATGATCTGGATGTGGTTAACGAATTAATCAAGCAGCATCCAGACCAAATTGCTGCGATTATTATTGAGCCGGTCGCTGGCAACATGGGTTGCATTCTTCCGAATGAAGGTTACCTACAAGGCTTGCGCAGCTTGTGTGATGAACACAACATCGTCTTGATTTTTGATGAAGTGATGACCGGCTTCCGACTGGCCGTGGGTGGCGCCCAGGAATTGTATCATGCTCAGGCCGATTTGGTCACATATGGAAAAATAATTGGTGGCGGTTTGCCTGTTGGCGCTTTTGGCGGACGAAAAGATATCATGCAACACATTGCTCCGTTAGGGAATGTGTATCAGGCAGGAACATTGAGTGGTAATCCCATTGCCATGATTGCCGGATATACTTTATTAAAAGAGTTGAAGAATAATCCATCTGTTTACGCAAAGCTGGAAAATACAACTAAACAAATTGCAGATGGTGTTGGCGTAGAATTGTATAAGAAAGGAATCAGCTATACAGTAAATCGTTTAGGCAGCATGATCAGTTTTCATTTTGGAGAACATCAGGTAAAGGACTTTGAAAGTGCCAAGCGTTGTGATATCAATATCTTTAATCGATTTTTTCATCACATGCTGAAGCGTGGTATATACTTACCACCTTCTGCTTTTGAAAGTTGGTTTGTAAGTGCAGCAATTTCCGATGAAGAAATCAATGCTACCATTGATGCGGTAAGAACTTTCAACTGATATGCAGGCAGATATCCTTCATCTTCTCCATAAATATGATGTTCCGACTCCGCGGTATACAAGTTACCCTACCGTACCCTATTGGGATCCGCTCACCATCAATCCCTCCAAATGGTTGGAGTCAGTGATGCATACATTTGTTCAGGAGGACGGAGAGCTTAGCATTTACATTCATCTGCCGTATTGCGAAAACCTTTGCACATTTTGCGCCTGCAACAAGCGAATAACCAAAAATCATGACGTTGAAGATCGATACATTGCAGCGGTATTGACGGAGTGGGAAATGTATCGTAGTAAAATGCCATTTGAGCCCACCATACGGGAGATTCATTTGGGGGGCGGCACACCAACATTTTTCAGCCCGGAAAATCTGACACGGTTGATTATCGGAATTACACAGGATTGTCGAGTGTACGAAGATCATGAATTTAGCGTGGAGGTTCACCCAAATTACACCACTGAACAACATTTGATTGCATTACACAACGTTGGTTTCAACCGCATCAGCCTTGGTGTTCAGGATTTTGATTCCGAGGTGCAATTTATCATTAATCGGATGCAGTCATTTGAAAAAACAAAGGAAGTGGTAGACTTGTCCCGTAAGCACGGGTTCGAAAGTGTGAACATCGATCTTGTATACGGCTTGCCTAAACAAACGGTGCAGAGTGTGGAGATGACCGTGCAATACCTTCAGGAATTAAAGCCGGAACGCATAGCGTTTTATTCGTATGCACACGTGCCATGGAAAAGTAAAGGTCAAAGACGGTATACGGAAGCTGATTTGCCTTTAGCTGCCGACAAATGGAAAATGTATCATCGGGGTCGGGAACTTTTATTGCAGCAAGGATTTTTAGCTATTGGCATGGATCACTTTGCCTTGCCGGATGATAAACTTAGCATGGCTGCTTCAGCCGGAAAAATGCATCGCAATTTCATGGGGTATACCACCACCAGCAATAAATTGATCATTGGGTTGGGCGCTTCCAGTATCAGTGATGCCTGGAATGCCTTTGTACAGAATGAAAAAGATATTGAGGCATATGAAGATAAAATTGAAAAAGGGGAGTGGCCGTTTATCACCGGTCATTTGCTTACCAAGGAGGACCTTGTGTTGCGCCAGAATATCCTTGACCTGATGTGTACGGGTAGAACAGCGATTCTACAGGAAGAACTTGATCAGCATTTTCTTACCTCAGCCAGAGAAAAGTTAAAACAATTAGAGGGGGATGGCTTGTTAGAAGTGCAGGAGAACTCTATACGGATTTCCGTTAAAGGGCAGATGTTTATACGTAATTCCTGTGCCGCTCTGGACGCACGGTTATGGCGAACAAGCAGCTCAGAAAAAACATTTAGCAGGGCAATTTAATTACTCGTTAATGGCAACAAAAGCAATACTTTTGGCAAATCTTGGATCCCCGGATTCAACGCAAGTAAAAGATGTAAGAACGTACCTCAATGAGTTTTTAATGGATGAACGGGTAATCGATATTCCCTACATTCTTCGGGCGGTATTAGTGAGGGGTATAATTGTACCATTTCGGGCACCAAAAAGTGCTGAGAAATATAAAACGATCTGGACAGACAAAGGCTCGCCATTAATATTTATTTCAAGACAAGTGCAAAAGAAATTAGCAGATGCTATGCAGCTGCCAGTGGAGCTGTGCATGCGTTATGCCAATCCCACACCAGCTTATGCGTTGAGTAAACTGCGTGATGAAAACCCTGATTTGAAAGAAGTGATCATGGTGCCCCTCTATCCGCACTATGCTATGAGCAGTTACGAAACAGCAGTTGAGCATGTAAAGAGTACCTTAGTGAATGGGAAGTATACTTTTGATTTGAAAGTTGTGCCTCCTTTTTATAATCATCCGGATTATATTGATTCACTTACAAATAGTATTAAGCCATTTTTGGATCAAGACTTTGATCATTTATTATTCAGCTATCATGGTATCCCCAAGAGGCATATCCTGAAAACCGATTGTACAAAATCACATTGTTTTTCCAGTGATAATTGTTGTTCGATACCGTCTGAAGCACATGCTGTTTGTTATCGGCATCAGGTGAGGGTTACCACAAAGCTTGTGGCTGAAAAGTTAGGATTGCCTGAAGATAAATTTTCTTTTTCATTCCAATCCAGACTCGGCTCAGATGCTTGGCTACAACCCTACACAGCAGAGCAGTTGAAAGGATTTCCTAAGCATGGAATAAAGAAGTTAATAGTGGTTTGTCCGGCTTTTGTAAGTGATTGCCTCGAAACATTGGAAGAAATTCAAGTAGAAGGGCATGAGGATTTTATGAAGGCTGGCGGACTGGAATATTCAGTGGTTCCGTGCTTGAATGATCGGGAGGATTGGATCTTTGCCTTGGTAAATCTTGTTAATGCTCAATTCAATAAACCTGTTGCACTTTAATTGGTCATGACTTACTTCTACGTTAAAGCACTTCATATCATTTTCGTAGTGACCTGGTTTGCGGGTTTATTCTACATCGTACGCTTGTTTATTTACAATCGTGAGGCGCAGGATAAAGCAGAGCCAGAGAAATCTATTCTAAAAAATCAATTCACTATCATGATCAGACGGTTATGGTTTGGTATCACCTGGCCATCGTGTATCCTCACGTTAATTTTTGGAATATGGCTTTTGTTTTACTATTCCAACTTTCCTGTTTGGCTTTGGATTAAGCTGGCTTTTGTGGTGGGACTGCTCTTGTATCATCTGTCGCTTCATATAGTGTACAAGCAACAGCGCAATAATTTCTTTAAATATTCATCTAATCAATTACGCGTTTGGAACGAAGTAGCAACAATTTTTTTAGTGGCTATCATTATGCTGGTAGTAGTGCGGTCAGGAATTGGTCTGGCATGGGGCGTACTCGGTCTGTTTATTTTTTCCCTTTTAATAATGGTTGGAATTAAAGTGTATGGGATTATTCGCAGCCGATAGCGCTGCCGGTTAGTCACGTTTGAATTTTAATTCTTAATCAATTATGTTTGGGGCGCATTGGTTCCCTTCCGATTGATACTAGTTTGAAGCGAAAGGAAGGGATTAAAAGGGAACTCCGTGAAAACCGGAGACTGTTCCCGCAACTGTAAGCATCGTAAATGCTTGTCTTATTTCTTCTGCCACTGCCTCGACAAATCGGGGTGGGAAGGCAAAGACAAGTGATGTAAGTCAGGAGACCTGCCAATGCATATGGTAGTTCAGAGCTTCGGGTAAAAGCGACTGTGATTCATGTGCCCTGGGTGTTCTTCATTCACCACTCCTCACACGACTCATTTTCAGCCTTTACTCTTTTTTCACTTCATTAAACCTTTTTCAACCATGAAAAAAGAGATCAACGTATGGGCCATGACTATATTTGCCTGTTGGTTTTGCGTGCCTACACAAACCAATGCCCAGCAGGACTCCCTATCATCCACCACCCTTCGCGAGGTTGTGGTAACCGCAACCAAGTTTCCCAAAAATGTATCTGAAACCGGGAAGGTACTTACCATTATTGATCAGGAGCAATTGACCCGAAGTGCCGGAAAGGATTTGTCGCAATTGCTCAATGAACAAGTAGGTCTGGTGATCAACGGTGCGAATAGCAATCCGGCAAAGGATAAGTCGGTTTTTTTACGGGGAGCAGCAGGAAAGTATACCCTTATACTCCTCGATGGCATTCCGGTAACTGATCCTTCCGGCATTGATGGAGCGTTTGAACTGCGGTTGCTTGCAGTCGATCAGATCGAACGCATCGAAATTCTGAAAGGCAGCCAGTCAACACTTTATGGTACCGATGCCATAGCTGGAGTAATTAATATTATTACGAAAAAGAAAAGTGATAAACCAATCTCCGGAACTGGTTTGCTGACCTACGGCAATTACAACACCTTCAAAGGGAATGCCACTGTTTCCGGCAGCACGGAAATAGTGGATTACAACCTTGGGTACACACGGTTCCAAACTGATGGCATTAGTGAAGCAAACGATCCAACCGGTTCGAATACTTTTGATAAAGACGGTGCCAAGCAAAATGCCTTTCAGTTCAACCTTGGATACAAGCCTGTTAAACACCTTTCCATTCGACCTTTCCTCCGGGTTAACGATTTTAAAGGTCAGTACGATTTAGGTGCATTTACTGATGATCCGGATGCGCGCTATGCAGCAAATGCACTGCACTATGGAGTAAATACCGATTATCAATTCAAGAAAGCATCGATCACACTGATGTATGGGTACAACAAAACCGAACGAACCTTTCAGGAAATGTTTGGATCGTATGCGTATGACGGGAAGTTTAATCACGGTGAAGTGTTTGGTAAATACAACCTGTTCACTCACTTTGAAGTAGTAGGCGGAACTGCCTACCAAAATTTTTCAATGATCGCCACCAACACCACCGTTCAAAATCCCGAGACAACGATCCTAAGCCCATTTCTGTCATTCTTTGTTAACGACCTGAGTGGATTTTCTGCAGAAGTAGGTGGGCGGTTGAATAGTCATTCGGTTTATGGCAATAATCTTACGTATAGCATTAATCCCTCCTACCTCATTAACAAAACGGCAAAGGTGTTTATTAACTACTCCACGGGTTTCAAGGCGCCAACCCTTTCACAACTGTATGGGCCCTTTGGTGCCAATGAAGATTTGAAACCGGAAGAAAGCACCAGTGTGGAAGCTGGCCTGCAATGGATGGCAAAAGGTGGAAAGTTGGATGCGCGAGCAACCTACTTCAAGCGAAAAATAGATAACGTGATAGCCTTTACCACTGGGTATGTAAACTGGGATAAGCTTGATGATCAGGGTGTGGAAGTGGAGGTGTATTATAAACTAAATAAGTTCACGTTCACTGGATTCTATTCATTTGTGGAGGGTGAAATTACCGCACCAGTTGGTGCGGGCATGGAAACAAGGCCCAACGACCTGATCCGCAGGCCGAAACATTCAGTTGGGTTGAACATGGCTTTCCAGGCAACGGAAAAACTTTTTACCAGCCTGAATTTCAAAACCTTTGGGCAGCGAAATGATTTATACTTTGATTTCAATACGTTCACTACGAGCCCTGTGGTACTGGATGCCTATCACTTGCTGGATGTATATGTGGAGTATACGTTGGCCAATAACCGCATGAAACTATTTGGCGACTTCCGCAACCTACTCGATCAGGAGTATTACGAAGTGTATGGGTACAACACTCAGCGATTTAATGCCACTATTGGCATCCGGCTTGGCATATAGTATCCAGTGAAATGGAAAAGGCAGGCGTTAAGATTAGTTTCGTGCAACATTCCACTTCACCACCTGCTCCAACTTATTGGCATGAAGCACGTTGATTTTACCACCTTCGATGGAGATGATGCCTTCTTCACGGAAATCAGAAAGAACACGGATAACAGATTCAGATGCAGTGCCAACCATCTTGGCTAAGTCATCGCGTGAAACCGATACCAGGTCGTTTTCTTTCATGGTG
>CAZCRJ010000024.1:0-6170 GCA_964501015.1 uncultured Roseivirgaceae bacterium
AGACAAGGCACGCAATACATTATTGATCCTGCGGTTGCGGTAGGCTTCATAGCTCGTGGCCGTAACGTAGTAGGGATAGGTTTCATCTACGGGATATTGGTTGGCGGAACTGACAAAGCCGCGCTCCGGGTTTTTGTCTGCTACATTCTGTTCAGCCGGAATAAAGGCCTGCCATCCGTTTGAAGACTTACTGCCGTCCAGTACAAACTTTCCCTCCTCTTTTCTACGCACTGGATATTTTCCCTGGATGCGCATGGCGATGTCACCCGACACGGAAGCAAACACAAAATTCTGTGCCGGTGATCCGAAGTGGTTCGTGGCGTTCATGTAACCGGCATGGTTCGCTGCCCGGTTCAGTTCATAGAAGGTCATCAGTTCTTCCGACTCATCGTGTGCTATCCAACGGAACGCATAGTGTTTGCGGTTGTTTTCACTGCGGAAGTTTTCATCATAGGGCACCGGTCCCCAGGTGGTATAGATAACTGTATCATACATGATTGACTGTCCGCGCACGGAAAATTTCTCCACCACTTTCCGGGTATCCACCCACTGGCTGTCGAGGAGGTATTTGTCTTTTTTGCTATTCTCAAAGGTGATGCCGTACCAGTCGACCAGGTCACGTTGGGCATTGGTTACACCCCATGCGATGGAATCGTTGAAGCCACTGATGACACCCGGTGCTCCGGGAAGGGAGACGCCCATCGTATTCACACCGGGAGCATTCAACTGGATAGCATACCAAATAGACGGTAAGGTGATGGTGAGGTGTGGATCATTGCAAAGTATGGGTGAACCAGAGGCTGTCTTGCTCCCGCTCACGGCCCAGTTGTTAGAGCCAATGGTAGGATCAGGCGTAGTAAGGCCGGTAATAGCGATCAGTTCTTCCGGAACGGCTAGGGGTACATTGTCTACCGTCACCGCATCAAACGTCCAGCTGTTGGGTTTGTCCACAATGGGATCTCCTACGGGTTCTCGGTCGGGGTAGAGCAGGTCCACCATTTCTTTTCCGAAGAGGTTGAGGGCATTGGTCATCTGCATGTCTTTATCGCCCATGTTCAGGGTCTGTGCCATGCTTTTCAGCAGGAGGGCACACTTTAGCGGTGACCATTCTTCCGGTGCATAGTCCATCAGCTTATATTCGAGGGGAAAATCTTTATACTTCAGTGTTTTGATATAAGCATTGATGCCTTCTGTATAGCTCGTCACCACCTGGCGTGCTTCCGGCCGTTTCAGCATCAGCGCAAGCGCATTCTCTGCGGCATATACCATTCCCAGTCTGCGTTGGCTGCGGTCGTAGCCCAGCACGGCATTATCTTTTCCTGCACCAATAATTTCCGACAGGCGTCCTGCGGCTGCGTGGGTTTGAAATTCCATCTGCCAGAGACGATGCATGGCAGTAACGTAGCCTTGAGCCCGATAGAGGTCTTCTTCATTTTTGGCAAAGATGTGGGGGATCATGAGGCTGTCGAACACTACGGTTACTGGTTGCTGCAGTCCGGGGATATCGAGCGTTTCCGCGTAAGCAAAATCTGCAGACTCGACATTCTGCCAGAAGCCATGGAAGGGGTCCAGGAATTTACCGGGTGGAGGAAGGCGGTTGCCGGAGATGATCCAGCTTTTGTTGAGTGTCCATACCAACAGGATGGTGATGGAAAGAGAAATGATGAACTTTACGATTTTCATTAGATTCCGGTTGCCTGTGAGATGTAATTCAGAATGAGTGCTCAACTTAAAAACTTTTCCTAATTTTCGAACTTGTTCACCGATAAATTCTTTTTTCCTTGAAACAGATTACCGACCGCTACACGAAAGACCAGGTTAAGCGTGCATCCGAACTTAAGGCCATTTTCTTTGATGTGGATGGCGTACTGACCGATGGTAAAATAATCTATGATGACAGCGGTCGCGAGTTCAAGGAGTTCAATGTTAAGGACGGGTTGATCATCAGCCAGTTGAAGAAGGCTGGCATTATTACCGGGGCGATCTCGGGCAGGGAGTCGGCTGCGGTGACCAGACGGTGTGCTGAGTTGAAAATAGACTTTTGTCACCAGGGCATCATGGATAAGGGTATTGTATGTGAGAAGCTGATGAATCATTATAAACTCAAAGCGAAGCATGTATCCTTTATCGGGGATGACATCAATGATATGCCTGTGTTCAAGCAGGTAGGATTTAAGGTTTGTCCAGCGGATGCCTTATTTTACCTAAGGGAGAAAGCAGATCTTGTAACATTCGCCAAGGGGGGCAAGGGCGTGCTGCGCGAGGTGGCAGATTTGGTGCTGGCAGCTAAGGGGAAACTCAAATTTTAGTGTTTATGTGTTTTAGTGTTTATGTGTTTAGGTGTTGATGTGTTCATGTGTTTGTGTTTAAGCGATTAGGATTGATTTACTTTAGCAGCAATGGAAAAGTTTACGAAGAAGGTTACGATCAGTGATTCGATAACGTTGGGTGGAGAACGGATGGTATTGTTTGCCGGGCCGTGTGCTGCCGAGAGCTATGACCTCTGCATGGAAGTGGGTACCACCATGAAGGCGATCTGCGCAATGCATAACATTGACTATGTGTTCAAGGCTTCTTTTGACAAAGCCAACCGCACTTCATCCGGATCGTATCGTGGTCCGTCAATGGACATGGGCCTGGAGATTCTGGCCATGGTGAAGCAAAACCTGGGCGTACCGATTGTAACGGATGTTCATGAATCGTATCAGTGTGATGAAGCTGCATTGGTGGCCGATGTTTTACAAATTCCGGCATTCCTCTGCCGGCAAACAGACTTGTTAAAAGCGGCAGCGCGGACGGGCAAGGCAGTGAAAGTAAAGAAGGGTCAGTTTATGGCTCCGGCAGACATGAAGTATGCAGTCGACAAAGTGCGTGGTGAAGGCAATGAAAATGTGTTTCTTACAGAACGAGGTGCCAGTTTCGGATATCATACCCTGGTAGTAGACATGCGCTCCCTTCCGATTATGCGCCAATATACGCCTGTCATTTTCGATGTGACCCATTCGGTTCAGCAGCCCGGGGGCATGGGGGGAACTTCCGGAGGACAACGGGAGTTTGCGCCCTTCCTGGCACGTGCAGCAGCGGCCGTAGGCGTAGATGGTTTCTTTATTGAGACCCATCCGAATCCCGACAAGGCCATGAGTGACGGCCCGAATATGATTCCATTGGATCAGATGGAAGCGTTTGTGGGAATGGTAAAACAGTTTTGGGAACTTTCCAGGAAGAATTGATCCCTGGCCAATTACCGGATCGAACTTACATCGAACAAACTCTTGCTTTGATACGGTTTTGATACGGGGTGCGAGTTACAGGGTGCGAATTACCAGTCGCCAGTAACCTGTAACCAGTATCCAGTATCCAGTAAAATTGTTGCTACTGTACCGTGTGAGGCGGAACATCACATCTACCGTTTGTCGTTTTGGGATAGAACTGTATATTCGCCCTTTAAATCTATTGATTTAGTGGAGTTTACACTAGTTCAGGCGTATGTTTTGGTGGTGGTGGCCTTCCTCATAGTATCGTTGTACAGGGAATGGTTCAATCCTGCGCTCTCGTTTTTCATTGCAGTAATTGCGCTGCTCATAACGGATGTGATCGCGCCCACGGAATTGCTAAAGGGATTATCCAACCAACAGATCATCATCATCTTTATCCTGATCCTCGTCACGGCAGGCTTGCGTACCTTATTCGGGGCTTCGTTTTTTTCCAGGTTATTTTCCCCAACTCTGAAACCAAAAACCTTTTTGTGGCGCATGATGATCACCGTATCCTCCCTGTCGGCCATGCTCAACAATACGCCCATCGTGGCGTTCATGATTCCGTATGTAAAAGACTGGGCCGATCGTTCCGGACAGCCGGCCTCAAAATTTCTGATCCCGCTTTCCTTTGCTACTATCCTTGGCGGAATGATTACCGTAATCGGTACGTCCACCAACCTGGTGCTGCTGGGATTGATGTCGGAGTACAACCTTCCGTTATTGCACTATACGGATTTTCTTTTTCTCGGACTGCTGGTCAGTGTTGCAGGATTGCTCTACCTCTATTTTATCGGCTATGCCCTCTTGCCCACCAATGAAAACACGATCGATTCGGTGCGGCAGAACCTCAAAGAGTACATCGTGGAAACGGAAATTTTTACAGGCTCTCCACTCATTGGCAAGTCGGTGAAGGATGCGGGCCTTCGCAACCTCAATGATCTGTTCCTGGTGGAGATTGTACGGGAAGACGAAGTAATTTCCCCGGTGTCTCCGGAAGAAAAATTGGAAGCTGGCGACCTGCTGTTCTTCTCCGGGCATACGCATTCTATTTATGCCCTTATCAATCAGGACAATGGTTTACGTATTCCGCAGCAGGAGCATTCCGTTTTGCAAGGGCAATTTGACTTTGTGGAGGCTGTCATCCCGGCCAGTTCCGACCTGATCGGTGTACGCATTCGCGATTCCGACTTCCGTAAGAAGTACAATGCATCCATTGTGGCCATCCACCGAAATGGAAAGCGCGTATCCGGAAAAGTGGGAGAGATGCCGATTGAGGGCGGTGATTTTATGCTGTTGCTCTCTGGTGAAAACACCAATCCTGCGCGGCATGAGAAAGATTTATTTTACCTCTCCGTGCCCCAAAAGATGAATGGCAAAAAATCGCGCTGGGCCACCTGGTTGGGGGTGGGTAGTTTTGTACTGCTTATCGCGGGCATTATTGGAATCATTCCCTTGTTTACATCCGGCTTGATTATCCTTACCGCTCTGGTGTTCTTTGGTGTGCTCAATCTGGCAACTATCCGGCAACAACTCGACCTTAGTTTATTGCTTGTGCTTGTATGTTCCCTGGCCATCGGCATTGCACTGGAGAAATCCGGCACCGCTGCGCTTATCGCGGAAAGCCTCATTTCCATTGGGCATTCTTTGGGTACTCTAGCGGTGCTGACGGCCTTGTTCATGGTAACCATTTTGCTCACCTCGCTGGTGACCAATCCGGCAGCAGTGTCTATAATGTTTCCCATCGCGATGGCGTTATCCGAACAACTGGGCATTTCCGGTATCCCGTTTTTTGTAGCGATCGCGTTTGGTGCCTCTGGTGATTTTATGACGCCCATTGGGTATCAGACGAATTTGATGGTGTATGGTCCAGGTGGGTATACATTTAAAGATTTTGTAAAAGTGGGTGCACCGTTTACGTTGATGTATGTGGTGATTTGTGTGGGATTTATTGGGTGGTATTATGGACTTTAAGCGGGGTGCGAGATTCGGGTTACTAGATGCGAGTTTGGGGTGTGCGAGTTGCCAATGGTTGGTTACCGGTTTCCGTTGGAAGGGACTGCCAGAGGATATAGTAAGCTCAGCCCCGGAGGGGTGAAATATTGATAGCCATGGGCTTTAGCCCGTGGATAAAGGAAAAAAAATACATCCGCGCCACAGGAAAGGATTTATAGAACTGTGAGGTTGTTGGCGCAGAACAGGCGAGGTTGAATGAGGTGGCATGGCTGGGTGCGGTTTTCGGGTGACCAGTCACTAGTTTCCGGTAGTTCATACCTTTGGTTGTACGTGATAATAATAAGATGAATAATTTATTTCCAATACACTCTAAGATTACGCAGCTGCATCGGGAGGAGATGATGGGGCAGAAAGCGAAGGTGATCTGGTTTACCGGATTGTCGGGATCGGGTAAATCGACATTGGCGGTGCAACTGGAGGCGTATCTCTTTCAACAAGGGTATAAGCCGTATTTACTGGACGGGGATACGATTCGTACAGGGCTCAACAAGGACCTTTCCTTTACGGATAAAGGTCGTGTGGAGAACATCAGGAGAATAGGAGAAGTAACGAAACTGCTGCTTGATGCAGGCGTGATTGTGTTGTCAGCTTTCATCTCCCCCTTTCGAGCCGATCGTGAGCAGGTGAAGAAAATTGTAGGGTCGGAGAATTTTATCGAGGTGTTTGTGGACGCCCCGCTGGAGGTATGCGAGCAACGCGATGTGAAGGGCTTGTATAAACGGGCGAGGGCAGGAGAGGTGAAGAATTTTACCGGTATTGATTCACCCTACGAGGTTCCGGAACATCCGGATGTGGTTATCCATACGAATGAAATAAACGTTGATCAAGCACTAGCGATGTTGGTGCAGTATGTGGAGCAGAGGATTGAACGATAGAACTGGTTACCGATTTCGAGTGGCT
>CAZCRJ010000024.1:6180-14216 GCA_964501015.1 uncultured Roseivirgaceae bacterium
CGTTACTGGTCACTGTTCTCTGGTAGTTTAGACAACATTTGTAGATAGGATATCAGGGATATGACTTGTTGTTGGTTTCCACTTAAGAATCGAGACCAGTTTCCGGTTGCAAGTAAGTTGTACCTGGTGGTGTGAACTACCACAAGAGATAGTTAAGCGCAGCTCTGGAGGGGCAAAATATTCATAGCCATGGGCTTTAGCCGGTGGATAAGAGAAAAAAAATCCAACCGCGCCACTGGGGGGATGGAGAGAAAGGTGAGGATGTTGGCGCGGAAAAGACGAAGTGGAATACGAGTTGCGGGATGCGGGTTACGGGGTTCGAGTTGTGGCCAGTTTCCAGTAACTGGTAGCCAGTGACCAGGGTATTGATAGAATAGCAATAATGTTAAAAGTCATATGAGTCAGTATTATTTAAGTCATTTACAAGAGCTGGAATCGGAGGCGATTTATGTCATCCGCGAGGTGGTGGCGCAGTTTGAACGTCCGGCCTTGCTCTTTTCCGGAGGGAAGGACTCCATCGTGCTGGCCTACCTATCCCGTAAGGCTTTTTACCCGGCCCGTATTCCCTTCCCGCTGGTGCACATCGACACAGGACATAATTTTCCCGAAACGATGGATTATCGCGACTGGCTTGTGAAGGAGTTAGGCGTGCAGCTGGTGGTAGGCTCTGTTCAGGAGAGCATTGACAAAGGTCGCGCGAAGGAAGAAACGGGCTTTCATGCGAGTCGCAATGCCCTGCAAACTGTCACTCTCCTCGACACCATCGAGCAACACAAATTTGATGCAGCCATGGGGGGCGCCCGCAGGGATGAAGAGAAGGCCCGCGCTAAGGAACGCTTCTTTTCTCACCGCGATGAATTCGGGCAATGGGATCCCAAGAACCAGCGGCCGGAGCTCTGGAACATCTTTAATGGACGAAAACATTCTGGGGAACATTTCCGCGTCTTCCCGATTTCCAATTGGACGGAGATGGACGTTTGGCAATACCTCTATACCGAAAAAGTCCCCATCCCAAAATTATATTATGCCCATGAACGCGAGGTGATCAATCGCGATGGTGCATTGTTGTCTACCTCACCGTGGCTGCCATTGAAACCAGACGAGAAGCCCTTTACTACAACAGTACGCTTTCGCACGTGTGGTGACATGCCCATCACGGGAGCAGTGGAGTCAACGGCAGACACCATGGAGAAGATCATCGCAGAAGTGGCCGCCTCACGTAAAACCGAACGCGGCACACGGGCCGATGATAAGCGCGGGGAGACGGCAATGGAGGATCGGAAGAAGGGGGGGTATTTTTAGAATGGTTCTTAGTTGGTCGTTCATGGTTATACGTAAAGCAACGAGACCATTATTTAATAAACGAACAACCATCAACGAATAACAAATAACGAACATGAATCAACTACTACGTTTCACCACAGCAGGCAGTGTCGATGATGGCAAGAGCACATTAATCGGAAGATTGTTGTATGACAGTAAATCTATTTTCGAGGATCAGTTGGAAGCTGTAACAGCCTCGAGTACAAAAAAGGGTTTTGATTATGTCGATCTTTCATTACTAACTGATGGGCTTAAATCCGAGCGGGAGCAGGGCATCACCATCGATGTGGCATATCGGTACTTTGCCACCCCCAAGCGCAAGTTCATCATTGCTGATACGCCCGGCCATATTCAATATACCCGCAACATGGTAACGGGGGCCTCCACGGCTAACCTTGCACTCATCTTAATCGATGCGCGCAAGGGACTGGTGGAGCAGACCTACAGGCATTCGTTCATCGCCTCCCTGCTGAAGATACCGCACATCATCGTGTGCGTGAATAAAATGGATTTGGTGGACCATGACGAGCGTACCTACGACCAGATCGTGGAAAACTATAAAGCGTTCTCCTCCAAGTTGGAGGTTTCCGACATCCAGTTTGTGCCCATCAGCGCCCTGAATGGGGACAATGTGGTGAACCGCTCTACGCATATGGACTGGTACCGTGGCGCCACGCTGCTGCACATGCTCGAGTCCGTTCACATTGAAAGCGACTATAACCACATTGACAGCCGGTTTCCGGTGCAGTACGTGGTCAGGCCAATGACCCAATCGCACCCCGATTTCAGAGGTTATGCTGGTCGGGTAGCAGGAGGGATCTTCCGGCCCGGGGATGAGGTGGTGGTGCTGCCCTCCGGGTTCTTGTCAACAATCAAAACCATTGAAGTGAATGGTAACGCCATGGAAGAGGCCTTTGCCCCTATGTCGGTGATCATGACCCTGGCGGACGAGCTAGACATCAGTCGGGGGGACATCATCGCCAAGCCCAACAACCAGCCTGAAACGGAACAAGACATCGACCTGATGATCTGCTGGATGAACCAAAGGCCGGCAGGATTGAATGGGAAGTTCTTCGTACGCCACACCTCCCACGAGACGCGGGGCATCTTAAAGGAGATCCAGTATACGTTAGATATCAACTCACTGCAGCGGGTGGAGGGGGCACAGCAGCTTGTGATGAACGATATTGCCCGGGTGAAAATCCGGACGGCACAGCCGCTTACATTCGATAGCTATAGGAAGAACAGAATCACGGGGAGCATTATCCTGGTAGATGAGGGCACGAATGAGACGGTGGGAGCGGGGATGATTGTGTGACGGGATGCGGGTTACGAGTTGCAGGGTGTGAGGTGCAAGTTACCGGTTGCCAGTTGCTAGTGTCCAGTTACGGGTTACGGGGTGTTGCTTGGTGTGAGTAGCCCGTTGGCCAGACTATATTCTTGATGTGAGATAACCCCGGAGGGGCGAAATGATTTTAGCCACGGGCTTCAGCCCGTGGTTAAAGAATAAAAATTTACCCGCGCCACAGGGAAGGCATGGAGAGAAAGATGAGGTTGTTGGCGCGGAACAGACTGACATGTATTCGAAGATGGTAGATTGCGAAGAATCTCGTAAGTAAACCGGTCCTCTATTGGGGGATCCTTCGTGGGGGATCCTTCGCTGGTTCAAGTTAATTGGTTCGTTTACTTTTCTTATGAATTAATTGTTTACGAAAGTATCTTCCTGTTGGAACCGCTCAGGATGACAGTTTCATTTTATGTAGTTTGGAGTACAAATATTACAGGTTACGAGGTGCGTGTTACGAGATACGGATTGCGGGTTGCAAGTTATGGGGTGCGGGTTACGAGTTTCAGATGTCAGTAACCAGTACTGACGCTTCGGTCAGCATCTATTGGGGTTTCCTTTAAAGTAGATTGATTTAAATTTATTTATAGTACTATATAAAATTGATAATGAGTAGTTTAATTGATGTTGCAAAAGTGGCAATTGAGTCGGCATGTGATGAAATAATGAAGGTGTATTCGTCTGACAATTTTGAGATGACAGTGAAGAAAGACCGCTCACCGCTGACGCTGGCAGACCGGAGGGCGCATGATGCGATTGTGAGTTTGCTTCAACCTTCGGGGTTGCCGATACTAAGTGAGGAGGGGCGGGCCATACCGTATGAGGAGCGTAGGCATTGGGAATATTTCTGGATGGTGGATCCCCTTGACGGAACCAAAGAGTTTGTGAAGCGCAACGGTGAATTTACTGTCAACATCGCCCTGATCCATCACCAAACACCAGTGCTTGGGGTGGTTGCAGTGCCCGTTACCGGGGAGGTGTACTATGCCTCCGAAGCAGGTGCATTTGTGAAACGGGATGGTAAGGATTTCCCCCTGCCAGTGCGCACGCCAATTGACTTGTCGGCACCGAACCTGCGGGTGGTGGCATCACGGTCGCACATGAGTGACGAGACTAAGGTGTTTATTGCTAATCTGGAGTCGCCCAGTCTGATTTCGAAAGGCTCCAGTTTAAAATTCATGCTTTTGGCCGACAATCAGGCGGATGTCTATCCCCGGTTTGCCCCCACCATGGAGTGGGATACAGCGGCCGCCCATGCTATTGTGAACGCTGTGGGGATGAGGGTGTTGGAAAAGGATTCGGGGGAAGAGTTGACCTATAATAAAGCAGATTTGTTGAATCCGTTTTTTGTGGTACAGTAGGAGCTGGTGGCCAGTTGCAAAATACGGAATGCCAATGACGAGTTACCGGTGGTGCGGAGAAGATGACGCAACTGCTATTTTAAAACTATCTCTCGGTGGAGGTGCGGATGGTGCACTGAGATCATACTTATATCGCTGAAAACTGTAAATTTACATTTCTATCTATACAGTATGGCGAAGAAACAACGCGTGTTAATTACCGGTGGAGCCGGATTCCTGGGGTCACATTTGTGTGATCGTTTTATCAAAGAAGGCTTTCATGTGATCGCCATGGACAACCTGATCACGGGTGACCTGCGCAACATTGAACACTTATTCAAACATCCCGATTTTGAATTCTACCACCACGATGTAACTACCTTTGTACACGTGCCAGGGGAATTGCACTATATCCTTCATTTCGCTTCACCAGCCAGCCCGATTGATTATTTGAAAATACCCATCCAGACTTTAAAGGTCGGATCCCTTGGGATACATAATTTGCTGGGCCTTGCCCGGGTGAAGAAATCCAGAATTCTGATTGCTTCTACTTCTGAAGTGTATGGTGATCCGCTGGAACATCCCCAACAGGAAGAATACTACGGGAACGTGAACCCGGTAGGGCCGCGGGGTGTGTATGATGAAGCCAAACGTTTTCAAGAGGCTATGACTATGGCGTATCATACCTATCACAGCGTGGATACACGCATTGTGCGGATCTTTAATACGTACGGTCCTCGGATGCGCCTCAATGACGGACGCGTTTTGCCGGCTTTCATTGGGCAGGCACTGCGTGGGGAAGACCTGACCGTTTTTGGGGATGGTTCTCAGACACGCTCGTTTTGTTATATTGACGATGAAGTAGAAGGCATATTCCGCTTGCTGATGTCGAAGTATACACATCCGGTGAATATCGGGAACCCGGACGAGATCACCATTCTCCAGTTTGCCAATGAAGTAATCAAGCTTACGGGCACACAACAGAAAATCGTTTACCAGCCACTGCCCATGGATGATCCGAAGGTTCGTCAGCCGGACATTACCCGGGCGCGTACAATTCTTGGCTGGGAGCCTAAGGTGTCGCGGGAAGATGGATTACGCATCACGTATGATTATTTCCGGTCGCTGCCACAGGAACTCTTGTATGAGCGGGATAATAAGAGTTTTGAGAAGTATGTCCGCTAGGCAGATTTCTGATTTCACATTTCAAACTAATTTAAGTCGATGGTACATGGTCAATAGTCGATGGTAGTAAGGACTTTATTCAGGGTTTGAATTGTTACAATTTTACCGCGTTTCAGAATTTAATTCCGAATAGGAACTTCTTGTTGAAACCGCTCAGGAAGCGGATTTCATTCTATTTGGATCAGTGTACAAAATTTTGGTCGGGCCAGGAAAAGTTACTCGTGGTAGCTATAGATGCGGAAGCCTCCTTTGTTGAGGTGATTTTCCCTGCGCATAACGGTCATGTCGGCATCGACCATCTCCCGTAATAGCATGTTCACATCGTACTTTGGCTGCCACCCCAGAATGGTTTTCGACTTGGTCGGGTCACCCTGGAGAAATTCCACCTCAGTGGGGCGAAAGTAACGCGGGTCGATGGTCACAACCTCATCGCCAGGCTTCAGCACACAACCTTCGGTTTTGTTGTCAACCGCTTCCACATAACCAATCTCCTCAAGGTCTTTACCTTTGAAACCCAGCGTCACGCCCACGTGCGCAAAAGAGCGTACCATAAACTCGCGCACAGAGGTGGTAGCCCCCGTTGCGATCACGAAATCATCGGGTTTGTCCTGCTGAAGGATTAAGTACATTGCCTCAATATAATCGCGCGCATGGCCCCAGTCGCGGATGGAGTCCAGGTTGCCCATATACAGTTTTTGCTGGAGGCCTAACGTAAGGCGCGCCACAGCACGGGTAATCTTACGTGAAACAAACGTTTCGCCCCGCAAGGGAGATTCGTGGTTGAACAATATCCCGTTGCAGGCGTACATGTTGTAGGCCTCGCGGTAGTTGATAGTGATCCAATAGGCGTAGAGCTTGGCGACTGCGTAGGGCGACCGCGGATAAAAGGGCGTTTTCTCCGATTGGGGAATCTCTTGCACCTTACCGTACAGCTCGGAGGTGGAGGCCTGATAGATGCGGGTTTTTTCCGTCAGGCCTAGAATGCGTACGGCTTCCAATATCCGCAAGGTGCCGATGGCATCGGTGTTGGCCACATACTCCGGTATTTCAAAGCTCACGCGCACGTGGCTCATGGCCCCAAGGTTGTAGATTTCATCGGGCTGGATTTCCTGGATAAGGCGGATGAGGTTGGTGGAGTCGGTGAGGTCGCCATAGTGTAACTTCAACCTTGCACCTTTTTCATGTGGATCCTGGTAGATGTGGTCGATGCGGTCGGTGTTAAAAAGCGAAGCCCTCCGCTTGAGACCATGTACTTAATAGCCTTTGTCGAGGAGAAATTCTGCCAGATAGGCTCCGTCTTGTCCGGTGATGCCGGTGATAAATGCTTTTTTCATCTTCGTTGACTCAATTCAAACGTTCAATATTAAGGAATAGATTTTAAAACTAGTGTTAAGGAAATTACCACCACTTTCTGCAGGGATTCGGACGCGCAAAAAAATGAGTGCTAATCGCTTATTCTTTCAGGGCATAGGTTTGCTGATGGGTTAGAAAATCGGCATAGGTCAGTTTCAGTCCCTCTTCCAACGCAGTGGTGTGATGGAAACCCAGGGCATGGAGTTTTGAACTGTCCATGAGCTTGCGCGGTGTGCCGTCTGGTTTAGAGGCATCGAACGTAATTGCTCCCTCAAAACCAACGACCGAAGCAATCAGTTTGGCAAGATTGAGGATGGTGATCTCTTCACCGGTGCCCACATTGATGAGTTCGGGGTTGTTATAGTGAAGCATCAGAAAGTAGCATGCTGCAGCCAGGTCATCGGCAAACATAAATTCACGCAACGGTTTGCCACTGCCCCAGATGGTAACCTCACTTTTTCCTTCTTCCTTCGCCTCGTGAAACCTCCGCAACAAGGCGGGGAGAACGTGAGCGTTTTCCGGATGGTAATTATCTCCAAAGCCGTACATGTTGGTGGGCATTACGGAGATGAAGTTCGACCCATATTGTTTATGACATGCCTGGCATAATTTGATGCCAGCAATCTTGGCAATGGCGTAGGCTTCGTTGGTGGGCTCGAGGTAACCCGACAACAGGCTTTCTTCCTTGATGGGTTGTTCTGCAAACTTTGGATAGATGCAGGAGGAACCGAGAAACATGAGTTTTTTTACCTGTTGATTTAACGCTGCATGGATCACGTTGTTCTGGATCATGAGGTTGTCATAAAGGAAATCGGCAGGATAGATATTATTGGCATGAATGCCACCCACTTTGGCGGCAGCAAGGAAGAAATACTCTGGTGTAAAGCGCTGGAAGAAATCATTCACTGCCGGTGTATTCCGAAGGTCCAATTCTGCGGAGGTGGCGGTAACAATATTTTCATAACCTTCTTTTACAAGGAGGCGGTGGATGGAAGATCCTACCATTCCGCGATGTCCGGCAATGTAGATGCGTGCGTCTTTGTTCATGAGAAATCTTTTGTGTAAAGGTAGTGAAGAGTTGTCAGTAACCGATCTCCGGTAATGTACACGAAAGGATTAGATTTTTTTTCTTTACAGCCGATGGTTGCCGGGTGTTAATATGCATTTTTCGTTGATTATCTCTCGTGTTGACTGCTGCTCTATTGCGTCTCGAACTGCCACCGGTTCAAGGTTTAAAATTTAGAAGAATGCAAGGTGGATTGACAGTGCATTTTTCTGGATTGACTACTTATACGATAATGGATTACCCTACTTGCAGGGTTAAAGAGCCTGATTTATCGTTGAATTCCATGAAAAGGAACAGAAATCTGCTTACCTTTCGCTTTTACTGCCTACTCTGGAGTTTGTTTTACAATAAACCATTCCGGGAACAGGTCAGGTAGGACACAAGAGCATTCGTATTAATTGAAGCAAGGCGCTGAACGGAATAT
>CAZCRJ010000025.1:0-726 GCA_964501015.1 uncultured Roseivirgaceae bacterium
TATGGCTACGTTGGTTCCCGGACGAAGCGGTAAATGATACGTTGCATAACGGGCAAGTTCTGTTCTGCGCGGATCAATGATAATGGTAGTTTTACCACGCATAGCATGCTGCTTAAATTTTGCACCGGTTACCGGATGCCCGTCTGTAGGGTTGGCACCAATGATCAGGATGCAATCTGTATCTTTTAAATCATCGATGGAGTTGGTAGCCGCACCTGTACCGAAGCTGCGCTGCATGCCCAACGCAGTAGGTGAGTGGCAGACACGGGCGCATGAGTCGATGTTGTTGGTGCCGATGACCGCCCGAATAAATTTCTGCATCAGGTAATTTTCTTCATTGGTGCATCGGGCCGAGGAGATGCCCGCAATATAATCCGGACCGTAAGTGTTTTTTATGTGCGTTAATTTTTCTGCAATAAAGTCATAGGCTTCATCCCAGGTGGCAGGCTGAAGTTCACCGTTTTTGCGAATGAGTGGTGTACGCAACCTGTCGGGATGGTTGTAGAAGGAGAATGCGAATCTTCCTTTCAAACAGGTATGACCCTGATTAACTTCGGCATCATAAGGTGCCTGAATGGATTTAATTTTGTCATCATTGACAGCAACATTAAGGTTGCAGCCTACTCCGCAATACGTGCAAACGGTTCTGACTTTTTTCTGGACGTTAATACTTTTTGATTCAAAGACATCAGAGATAGCAGAGGTGGGGCAAGCTTGTGCGCAAGC
>CAZCRJ010000025.1:736-14061 GCA_964501015.1 uncultured Roseivirgaceae bacterium
ACAATCGGATTCCATAAAGGTGTCATCAAAACTTTTGATGATATGACTATCAAACCCGCGCCCAGCCATGCTTAGTACAAACTCTCCCTGTACTTCATCACACGCACGCACACAGCGGAAACAATTGATGCACTTCGACATGTCTGAAGTCATGTAGGGATGACTTAAATCTTTTTCGCGGTGGAGATGAGTTTGACCTTCGGGATAACGGACAGTACGAACGCCCACCTGGGCAGCTACGGTTTGCAGTTCGCAGTTGTTGTTAACTTCGCACGTAAGGCAATCCAACGGGTGGTCTGTAAGAACGAGTTCAATGATGTTTTTCCGAAGTCGTGTAATTTTTTCAGTATCGGTATAGATATAAGAATTGGTAGTAATAGGCGTATGACAGGATGCAACTGTTTTAGTGGGTCCATCTTTTTTCAGGGCCATTTCTATACTGCATACCCTGCACGAACCAAAGGGTTCAAGGTTTGGTGCATCACATAAGGTTGGAATGCGTGTTTTTCCCTGATGCCTACGCACAAAGGAAAGCACTGTTTCACCTTCCTGGATTTCGAATGGCCTGTCATTGATATAGGCTAGCGTGATCTTATCCACACTGTTTCCATTGGTGTGGATACTCATGGTTGATTTTGATTTTATCCCTTCCATATCATCTCTCGTTTAACCACAATGTTCACTAAGGTTAGCACAAAGGACACAAAGACTTAGTGTACTTTGTGTTGATTAATTTTGTGCTCTTTGTGGTTATTGTCTTTAAAATAAATATTTAGTTCTTCTTCAAAATAGTGCAAGGCATTTTTCACTGGTAATGGTAATCCACCACCAAGCATGCATAACGATCCAATCTCCAACGTTTCTAATAAGTCGTCCAGCAACATACGATCAATTTTGTAATCAGACGTTATTGCTATCTGTAACATTTCTTTTCAGCGGGTAGATCACAGGCGGCACGGAAAGCACTTGCCGCAACTCTCATGTGCAGTAAACTCAAACAAATGTTCGAGGTATAACAGGAGAGGGAATTTCTCAGGAATGCAAACTATGGAAGCATGGCCCAGCAAGAATCCTTCTTGCGAAAATGATTCAAAGTCGATGATGAGGTCGTTGATTTTGTGTACCGGAACGAGTCCACCCAGTGGCCCACCAATATGCATGGCCTTTACTGGTTCACGAAAGCCACCACCCAATTCATAGATCACCACCTCAAGGGGTGTACCCATATCCACCTCGTATACACCGGGCTTGTTAAAAAAGCCATCTAATGAAATCAATTTTGTGCCCGAAGATTTTACTGTTCCAATAGCGGCAAATACTTTGCCTCCCTGTTGCATTATAAAAGGCAGGTTCGCTAAAGTTTCTACGTTGTTGACAACGGTGGGAAGATTGAATAAACCTTGCTGTGCAGGAAAGGGAGGGCGTATTCGTACCTCTGGTCGCTGGCCTTCTATAGAAGATAGTAACGCTGTTTCTTCTCCACAGATGTAGGCACCTTGTGCTTTGATTATTTTGAAGTGAAACGAAAAATCAGAATCGAAAAGATTTTCTCCGATAAACTTTTGATCATGAAGTTCCTGAATGGCCTTTTCAATACTTTCAATCGACTCAGGATACTCAGCTCTTATGTAGAGTACACCCACTGATGCATCGGCCAGGTAACCTGCGATGATCATTCCCATAAGCACGGAATGTGGTTGGTGCTCTAATAAATAACGATCGGAGTAGGCACCCGGGTCACCTTCATCGGCATTGCAAACAATAAAGCGCTGGTCAGCCAATGTGTTACGACAAGTTTCCAGTTTAATGGCCATGGGAAAACCGGCTCCACCGCGACCACGTAAGCCCGAGACTTTCAGTTCTGTCTGTAATTCTACTACTGGTCGATTGAGACAGTCTTTGAGGAGTTGGCCATACACGTTAAGTCCGGGAAATTTTTGTGTGAGAATTGCTGTGCCTTTTGTATCAACATGATACTGATCAGCAATGATAGCTTTGCTTTTTTTAATATCAACAATGGAGTCTATTGCTTTTCCGGAATAGTTTTTCCCATCCGTGTGGAAAGCGGAGTTCTCGTGGCACCTTCCCAGACAACACATTTCACCGATTTCATTGGAAGAAAAGTGCTCACTTAGTTTTTCCTTCAGCTTGGGTTGGGTGCCCGCACACAAACAGGCGCTTCCGTTACAGATGTATACTTTTTTGTCCTTGTTTTCAGGTCTCAGAAAATCATAAAATGTTGAAGTACCGTATACAATGGCTTTGCCCACAAGAAATTCCTTGCGCAACGCCTCCATTTTTTCTATGGATGGCGTACCGTTTTCAGTGCCGGCAATACCCAATTCTTCGAACAATGTTTTGTCAACACCCTTTCTTCCGGCCAGATAGCTTAAATTTTTAGACATAGCGATTCAAAATGCACCATTAAGGTACCAATAATTTTGGTCATTTGCCTGGCAGAATAGGATGATCGGATTAGTCTGCTCGCCAAACCCTTTTAATTTTGTAGTATACATATGGCATCAGACGATTCCCGTTACGAAGCATTAAAGTATTATGGCAAAAAAGGCCTGGGGTGGGTTTTCAACACATCAACATTTATTGGAAATCTTGTCATTGCCCTCACGATATCCTATTTCTTCAAGCAGTTAGGGTATGGTGATGCAGTTGATTTTGTATTCCTGATCAGTGTGTTGTCTATAGGTCTTTGGATAACAGAAGCTGTTCCACCGTTTGCTGTGGGAATTTTCATCATTTGCATGCTACTAATTGGTTTTGGTACAGACTATATTATTTCAGAAGCCGCTCCTGTTGAAATGTTTATTGGGACATGGACCAGCAATGTAATATGGTTGCTGTTGGGTGGCTTTTTCCTTGCTCAGGGAATGAAGGAAGTTGAGCTCGACCGATCTTTATTTCTATTTACAATTAAACGATTTGGCAATAAGCCGGAGCGTCTGCTGATGGGCCTGATGTTTGTAACTGCCTTTGCCAGCATGGTAATGTCGAATACGGCTACTACGGCAATGATGGTTTCTTCCGTTTTACCTTTGGTGCACACTCTTGGTGTGAAGTCAAACTATTCAAAGGCATTGCTCACTGCTATTCCGGCTTCTGCCTCAGTAGGTGGGATTGGAACCATTATTGGCAGCACACCCAATGCGATTGCAGTGGGAGCTTTACTTGAAAAGGGGATAAAGATAACATTTATCGATTGGATGGTGGTGGGATTCCCTACGGCAATTTTACTTGTCTTTTTATTCTATAAATTCCTGGTGAGGCGTTTAAACATACGGAACTCTGCATTGGATCTTTCTGGAATCTCTAAGAGCGACAGGAAGATTGATCCTTTCAAAAGGAGGGCGGTAATCTTTACCTTGGTGTCCACTGTTGCGCTATGGGTAAGTGAACCTTTTCACGGTATTCCGGTTGCTGGCACGTCTGTGGTTCCCATACTTCTTCTCACCATGACACAGGTTATCACTGCTGAGCAGGTGCGAGCCCTGCCGTGGGATACGCTTATGCTTGTGGCAGGTGGGTTGGCACTTGGTATTGCCCTTGTACAGGTAGGACTTGCGGATATAGTTATGCAGGAGATTAACAGGCTGCCAGTGCCTGTTATTGCAGTTGCTTTATTATTCAGTCTGATTGCGGTTTGTGTGTCGAATGTAATGAGCAATACAGCCGCTGCATCCATTCTTACACCCCTTGCCATTACCCTTGGTGAACCCTATTGGATGGCTGTTCCGGTTATTGTGGCCATAAGTTGTTCGTGTGCGGTCTTACTTCCAGTCTCAACACCATCTAATGCTATTGCTTACTCAACAGGTTTGTTGCAACAGAAGGAGTTTATAAGAGGAGGGTTGTTCTTCATTGTTGCGGGGCCAATTGCAGCTTTTGTTTCTGTAATGCTATGGGTTTGGTTATACCTTTGAAAGTAAAGAATCATTCAATTCGGTGTTTCACTCAACTTTTCAACGATTTCAACTTCTGGTTCTGTAAATAAAAGATCGCGAATAGCATGAATCATCTGCCGTACCGAAATATTGAATGCCCGGTTGATGGTAATCTGGGTTGGGATATCGGCCTGGTTAATCTTTCCGGAAGCAATGGTGTTGGTAATGAGTTGAGTAAAGGCAATATCATCCTCTTTGTTTTTGTTGGTAAGTGCATGGATAATGCTGATGTTAGTGCTTACCTCGGTTTCCCGCAGCAGCTTGATGAATTCCTGGTGAGTTGTATTCCATTTTTCTTTGAAATACTCCATGAGTTTTTCAATTTCCTTGTTGTCTGAATTTTCGGCATCCTGCAGATTATGCTGGACGTCTTTTAGTATCTTAGCGGATGCTACTGCATTTCGGGCCGCGTGCAGCAGCTTATTTAGTTCGCGTGCTTCAGTATCCCTTAGTTCATTCACTTGCAAGCCTGAGGCGAACGTGTAGATTTCCGCTTCAAGCGATTTGATCATTTGATATTGATCGGTGAGCGAAAGGTCGGTGGTTCTTGTTAAATCTTCATTTTTTAAAAACGATTGAAACGGTTCTCTTCGAGTCAGTTTTAGTAACCGTAAATGGTACCGGATTACCTCTACTACCAAATGACGAATTTCATTTTTAAGGGCTGCAATACCGGCTTCCGGTTCGTCTGGTTTTAATGTATGCAGGTAAAGGGTAATGGTGGTTTGTTTCTCCTTTACCACCCTGATGATGAGTTTGGTGAAATACCCAATGAATGGCATAAATACCAATACACCCACCAACTTAAAAAGCGTATGAAACAAGGCGATCCCAATAACAGGATCCTGTTCCAGGTCAACAATATATTGAATAAGATAAATCAGCAAGGGCAGAATAACAATTGCTACTAGTGCGGTTATTGCATTGAAAAGAAAATGACTGAAGGCCACGCGTTTCTTGATGGTTTGTGTTCCCAACGAGCCAATCAATACCGTAATGGTGGTTCCCAAATTAGCACCAATCACCATATAGGCTCCAAGCGTGAAAGGTATTAGTCCGGAGTGAATGGCACTCAGTACAATAGCAATGGTGGCCGAGCTGGACTGAATAATTGCCGTAAGCACAAACCCTATTAAGAAAAAAGTAATGGCTGGATAGTGCCGCAAGGCACTTAGGTCATAGTGTTGGGTAAGGCCTTCGATGCTGGTCTTCATATAATCAAGTCCCATGAAAAGAAGTCCGAAACCAATCATCAACTTACTGATATGTATTGCTCTGGCGGATGAGCTTAAAAAGATGAGGCCAAGTCCGCCTAATCCGATGAAGGGCAACGCAAGTGTTTCAATTTTTAGTTTAAAGCCAAGGGTGGCCACGATCCAGCTGGTAACGGTGGTTCCCAGGTTTGAACCAATTATGACCCCGATGGCGCTTTCCATTCCTAATATCCCGGCACCGGCAAAGGCCAGCACCATTAGCGAAACGGCCGAACTACTTTGCAATACAGCCGTAGCGAGTGTTCCGCTGAGCACACTCCGAAACCTGGTTTCAGTGAACTTACGAATAAGTTTTCGAAAGGCCCCACCTGAAAGTTGCTTCAGCGATTCCTCCAATTGGAACATCCCGAAAAGGAACATCCCAATACCGGCCAGAAGCTCAATAACATTCAATTCCGAATCCATAAGTTATGGTTTGATGTAATTTAATATTTTCCGGCTTTGGCGATAGTGATCTTTATCATTACTTGCCAGTTGACATGAAGATAATGCCCGGTAATGAACATAGGCTGACAGGTTATGAACTTAAATCATTTCTGGATGAGAAAGTACTGCAATACAATCAACCCGGTTTTATTGAACATGATCCGATTTGCATTCCGCATTTATTTACGAAAAAGCAGGATATCGAAATAGCAGGACTTTTTGCCGCTACGCTAGCATGGGGGCAGCGCATCACGATCATAAATAATTGCAAAAAACTAATGAAGTGGATGGATAATGACCCACATCAATTTATCCTGCATCATTCCGAAAATGATTTGCGGCCATTTCTTGAATTTCGCCACCGTACCTTTAATGCTACCGATGCCCTTTACTTTATTGAATTTCTGAGATGGTTTTATGCTAATCATCAATCCTTGGAAGAAGCCTTTACGATTTCGGATCAAGAAGAGACTGTTGAAAAGGGATTGATCAAATTCAGGAACCTGTTTTTCAGTTTGCCAGATTGTCCACCCCGTACAAAAAAGCATGTGGCAACTCCTGAACGTAGGTCAGCCTGTAAAAGGTTAACAATGTTTTTACGCTGGATGGTTCGTTCCGATGATACAGGAGTGGATTTTGGCATTTGGAAAAATAGTAGACCTTCACAACTGG
This sequence comes from uncultured Roseivirgaceae bacterium, assembly GCA_964501015.1. GTDB lineage: Bacteria > Bacteroidota > Bacteroidia > Cytophagales > Cyclobacteriaceae > UBA2336. Next base: position 7,065 of record CAZCRJ010000025.1, read on the forward strand.
TGTGTCCGTGTGATGTTCATGTAGAACGTATTGCCCGAAAATTCAAATTAATTACCCGAAATCAAATGGATTGGCAATCGGCACTGGAATTAACTGCCAATTTAAGAAAATTAGATCCTACCGACCCGGTCAAGTATGACTTTGCCTTGTTTGGATTAGGGTTGGAAACCAACTTACGCTGATGCCCAGATTGCCCAGTATAATAATAGTGCAGCGGAATAGAAAAGGATCATTACTAAAATATGACCAAATGAGCCTGACCTCTGAAAATAGGAACTTATTCCTTGTGAATGTTCAGATTCCAGCCTCCAAGACGAATGGGTATTTGATTTCTCCATAGTGCTATTGATCTTATGGTTAGTAAGAACAAATAACACAGAAGTTTTGGAGAAGGAATTTGCAAATACGTAGATCTGCTTATCCAGGTAGTATTTATGTTGATTTAGACACTAAAAAGTGCGTGAATCTGGCCTACATCATTGATGACAGGTTTAGGAAAATTAAAAAATCGGAGGTTAAAAACTTGTAAATCAGTTATTTAAAAGGATCGCTTCCGAAAAGTTCGATGCGTTTTTCGGATTCAGTCTTCCTAGACAACATGTCAAGAAGTTTTGCATAATAATTTTTACGTTTCTTATGGTTCAACTCACCTGTGGAATTTCCGGAGCGTAAGGTTGATTTTTCTGATAAGCTACCTTGCACGGTCGTGTAATTTATAATTGCACTTCCACTAGAAATTAATGTGCCAAGATTACTAAATCCTGCTGAAATGTTTGAATTATTCGTTCCCATCTTTAAATCCGTTTAATTTGGGAATCCCAATTCCCAAAATGCCATGTAATTTTAATGCAAGAAAACGAATGATTATGATGATAACATGAAGAAAATTTGAATTCTCCAAAATTATTGGCGGGGGCAGATTTTTGTGCCCCGCTTAGATAAGGATGAGCATGTAAACTGTATCGTTAATGTGTTTGGTTTTGATGTTTATACCGTAGTAGTGCTTCAATGAAGTAATAATCAGCATAAATGAGTGGAACATCTACCTCTGAATTATCGGGTTTATGCCCTATGCTATGGTTCAGGATAAAATTACCATTGGACTTAGCCTTGGCGAGGTATTCAGGGGTGCATAGTTGGTGTAAGATTTCTTCAGCAATTTTACAATAAAGATGGCTTTTTTTACTGAACGAACTCAGTTCCAATAGTGCCGAGGCAGTAATCGCTGCTGCAGATGCGTCTTTATGTACAAATGGAATATAGGGAGCTTTAAAATCCCAATAGGGAATTTTGGTTTTCTCAAGGTTCTGTATGATGTACTCTGCGATCTTTTCTGCCTGATTTAGGTATGTAGAGTCTTTTGTTTCTCTGTAGGTCATTGTAAATCCATAGAGGCCCCAGGCTTGTCCGCGAGCCCACGATGAATCATCGGAATATCCCTGTGCAGTTGTTTTAGAACGAATATTCCCGGTTTTTGGATCATAGTCCAATACATGCCAGCTGCTGCCATCTTCACGAAATTGGTTTTTTAACGTTGTATTGGCATGGTGTATTGCAATAGTAGCGTATTTACTATTGCCGGTAATTTTTGAAGCCCAGAACAACAACTCCAGGTTCATCATGTTGTCAATAATTACCGGATATTTCCATTTTCCCTGTTCCCATGATTGTATGCAACCTACTTTTGGGTTATACCGGGTTATCAGTGTATTAGCTGCAGCGATCAATACATTCTTGTAATGTGAGCGTTTTGTAAGCCGGTATCCATTTCCAAATGAGGTATAGAGCATGAAGCCCAGGTCATGAGTTTTTGAATTGTACTTTTCAAATTCCAGCCCGGCTGTCCATTGCTGAGCATGTTTTTTCCATTCCGTATCCTTCGTGTATTCATACATGTACCAAAGCATGCCAGGGAAAAAGCCACTGGTCCAATCATCCGATGTAACGGTAACCAGAAAATCTTCTTCATTATAGGTTCGGGGATAACGGTTCTTTTGGTCTAATGAACCAAGCATGTTTGCTAATTGCTGATGAATCAGATTAAAAGTGGAATCAACATTAACAACTGGTTGTTGAGCTGAAGACTTACCTATGGAGAGGGTTGAAATAAGGATGAATACCAGTAAATTACGCACTACTTTAGGTAAGGCACCAAATACAGGAGTATATAAACAAAGCGTGAAGTGAATCATCGGGTAATGCGACCTATTTTCTTTGCGGCAGGAGTACTTCTTATCCTAATTCAGTGCAATAATGCCGAACGGAATTCAGAAGCTTATGTTCCTCCATCCTTTCAACTTCCGGATCATCCCAGAATCCTTTTACTCAACCACGAAGTTGATTCAATAAAGGTAGCAATTTCAAACGATCAGACGTGGAAAAGCATACATCAAATAATACTTAAGGAATGTGGTGAAATACTTAAACAACCTCCTGTTGCTTATCAAAAATTCGGAATGCGTTTACTCGAAGTTGCACGGGAAGCACGAAAACGAATATTTTATCTTTCGTACGCCTGGCGGTTAACGAATGATGAACGTTATCTGCATCGCGCGGAACATGAATTGCTGATGGTTGCCTCCTTTACAGACTGGAATCCGTCTCATTTTCTTGATGTGGCTGAAATGACATTGGCCGTTTCAATAGGGTATGATTGGTTGTTTCATGACTTAGGGGATTCTACCAAAACCATTATCCGCGAATCAATACTTCAGAAGGGAATTCACCCATCCTATGAAAGGGATAATAATTGGTGGCTTACCGAAAATAACAACTGGAATCAGGTTTGTAATGCGGCCATGGTAATTGGTTCTCTTGCAGTATATGAAGATGAACCTGAACTGGCACGAAAAACAATCAACCGATCGATAACGTCAATTAAGTTGTCGTTACAGGAATATGAACCCGATGGTGCTTACCCTGAAGGGTATATGTACTGGGGGTATGGCACTACGTTTACTATTTATATGATTAGTACGTTGGAAAAGGTTTTTAAGACTGATTTTGAATTAATTGCCCAAACAGGCTTAGGTAAAACCGGGGGGTATTTATTGAATATGATTGGTCCTTCCGGGCAAAGTTTTAATTATTCGGATGGAGATTCAAAAGTACTGGTTAATCCCGCGATGTACTGGTTTGCAAGACATTCGAAGGACTATTCACTACTGTATGCCGAGAAGGAAACACTAACGAAAAGTCCAGGGCCCATCCGAGACTTACCCGCAGTAGTAATTTGGGGTTCCAGTATTAATATGGACTCCATTCCTGAGCCGGCTTCCCTGCTCTGGGCAGGGAGGGGTAAAAATCCTGTTGCTTTATTACGATCATCCTGGGAAAAGGACGGTATATATTTAGGATTTAAAGGAGGCTCGCCAAAGATTGGCCATAGCCATTTGGATATGGGCTCCTTTATTTTTGATGCGTATGGATTACGCTGGGCAATGGATCTTGGCGGTCAGGACTATACAGCTCTTGAAGAAAGTGGTTTTGATTTGTGGAGTTTGGATCAGAAATCACAGCGCTGGAAATTGTACCGATACAATAATTTTTCACATAATACACTTACCCTTAACAATGCTCTACAGTCTGTAGAAGGATATTCATCGCTGATTACCTTTTCCTCAGATGAAAAATTTCTGAACGCCATAATGGATATAACTTCACCCTATGCTGATTATGTTTCCAAAGCAAATCGGGGAGTTGTAATACTGGACAAAAAGATCGCAGCAATTTGTGATGAGATCGAATTTTCAAAGGCCACCTTGCTTCACTGGAAAATGTTGACGCCTGCAAATGTAACCATTATCAGTAGTACTGAAGCTGAGCTTGAACAGGATGGTAAGAAAGTCATTCTTCGGGTACTTTCATCTGATAAAGGTGTACTTACGGCCAAGCCGGCCGACCCACCTCAGCCCTATGATAAGCCTAACCCGGGAGTAACCAGTATCCAGTGGGAGGTGGACATCAAAATAAAAAGCAAGGTATCGTTCACTATACTGTTGATACCGTATGATAACCTGGAAGAAGCAGCTCAACTAACCATTCCCCCACTCGATAATTGGTGAGCCTTATTGGTTAAATAACCGAATGAGATCCATTAGAATTAGGAACACCAGTAGAGGGTAAGAATATCAGTTACTGACCATGCAGAAACCAATGCGGTTGGATTTGCATTTGTATCATTTTCAGGCTTAGTACTTGCTTCGGTTTGTTGTTCTTGGTCAGGCATTTCAACGTAACTATTAGACAAACGCGAATTTAGAAGTATTTTAGCCAACGTGAAAGTAGTACCCGGGTTATGTTAGGAATAGTCAACATGTATCAAGTGCTCAAACATTTTAAAAATGAAGGTGTTAGGGAATACAATTTTGCACTACAGTAGATGGCATGAGAACCGATTCGCTATCCTGGTTGTGGTAGTTTTCACGGTACTATCATATAGTCTATATTTTGGGCTAAATCGTGACGTTGCCATTTCGCTGGCATTAGAAGATAGCGTATTTGAATACCTTACGGCTGGCTTCTTCCTCTTTTCTGCATTTTTATTTTTACGCCTTTTTTTTCGCTTTAAAAATTACTTTTTTCTCCTGCTTTCATTACTTTTTTTTCTGGCCTGCGGAGAGGAAGTGAGCTGGGGACAGCGCATTTTGAAGTTCAGTATTCCAGATGAAATTCGAGAACAAAATGTTCAAGAGGAGTTTAACCTTCACAACCTGGAAGTCTTCCATCCACAGGATCGTGAGGGTATATCGAAAGGTGGCCTCTACAAGTTAATCACAGTAGATTTTTTGTATAATCTATTTTGGCTTTTATGGTGCATAATTATACCATTGCTGGTATTTTTCAGCAGGCGTTTTGATAAGCTTATAAAACGAATAGGCTTGCCGGTTCCGGTACTTTCATTGGGCATACTTTTCCTGGTGAATTTCCTGGCACTTGTTTATCTGCGCTCCCTTATTACCGCTGGTAAATCAGATATTTTTTACATGAAAATCAGAGAAGTTTATGAGAGTGTTTCGGCTTTAATATTTTTGATGATCGCACGATATTTTTACAAACAGAAGCTAGTGTTAGCTCATTTAGCTGATCAAAAAGCAAGAAAGTTATAGGAGCGGCAAGCCAGCGTATTGCTGGACATAAAATGTATCTTTACTGGAGTAAGAGTATTAAAAAATCCTGAAGGATGAACAATATTATTTGGTCTGATTTATATCGACATGATGGGTTAACGGGTTGGCGCGGATTCATCGTGGGATGGTTTCGTAAACCCGGATTCCGATATACATTTCTTTTTCGTTTGGTTCAACAAAATAGAGGTTCTGTATTTTTTTATTTGTTTAAGCTCATTAAACGGAGGTATCGTTTTAAATATGGATTTGAAATTAATTTAAAGGCACAAATAGGGGAAGGATTTTACCTGTCCGATCATTGTGGGTCTGTTATAATCGGGCCGATTAAAATTGGAAAAAACTGTAATATTGCCCATAACGTTACCTTAGGCAGAACCTATAGAAATGGCGTACTTGGCCGGCCAACAGTTGGTGACAGAGTGTGGATTGGAACGGGTGCCGTTGTGGTAGGCCAAATTACAATTGGATCCAACGTGCTTATTGCTCCCAATGCTTATGTTAATCAGGACGTTCCGGATAATTCATTGGTCATAGGCAATCCTGCAAAAATCTATAGTAAGGAAAATCCCACAAAGTATTATATCAATAATATTTTGGGTGAGGATGAACAAGGTTGATCATTAGTACTCTATGGAAAAGCAACCTGAGCTAAGCCTACTACAACTCCTGTTGGAATTACTTAACGACCCTGAGCGTAAATCCATAGGCAGGATGGCTGCGGAAGTCTTCTACCTGACAGTAAAATACAAGGAACTACCTAAACATTACTTTTCCCGGTACCTATTTAAAAAGAATTCTCCCAGCCCAACTAACTTCCTTCCAAATAAATTCTTGTATACCCTAAAGAAAAAATTCAACCGGGAGAGAGACAGAGATGTTTTGGAAAACAAGCTGTTTTTTGATTTGTTTTTTCAGCAGTATAAAATTCCATTACCACGAAATGTGATGTTTTGTAATAAAACCATATTTACCATTAATGGAGCCAGTAAAAAGGTTACTTCATTTGGTGAATTCATGACCTTACTACGGGAAGCCTTTTTAAAAATTGAAGGCGATTCCTTAATTATAAAAAAAACTTCCTGGAGTTATGGAGGTGATCACATTTACAAAGTAGTTAGACAGGATTTGGATCTGGAGCCAGACAACCTGAAACCACTCTATTCTGAGGTAATACAATCGGGATATCTATTTCAGGAGACCGTTAAACAGCATCCGGAATTGCAACGGTTAAATTCGTCATGTTTAAACACGATCCGATTCGACACCTTTATAGATGCAAATGGGAATGTTGAGATTATCTCAGCGTATTTACGAACAAATATTAAAGGCCATCATGCAGATAATGAGCGATCAGGAGGTTGTGAAATTTCAATTGATCTGGCCACGGGCCGATTGAAAAAGTTTGGCACCTTAACCTTAAAGTTTAATGGGTTGAAAAGACTAACGATACATCCGGTATCTGCTGTTGTATTTGAAGATTTCCTCATTCCTTACTTTTCAGCGGCAATGGAATTAACGCTTCGAATTGCAGGGTATATTCCGGCTTTACGCCTGGTTGGATGGGATGTGGCCATAAGTGAGTCTGGCCCTGTGGTAGTAGAAGGAAATTCCGATTATGACTTGGCGGCCAGTGATTTAGCCTTTGGGGGGTACCGAAAAAATGAGGTTTTTTGCAAACTTCTTAAGGAAACTTATAAAATGTAGTTAGGGAGAAGTAATAAACTTGAACTTATAATTCTCTAATTTTAGCTAATATTTCAGTAGGTTTTATGGGTAACTTTTCATGTCGAAGATATTATTTGTGCAGGCCGGATCAGGATTTCATAATCCCAATAAGCATTTAATTGCCACGTTAAAATATAGTTTCC
>CAZCRJ010000026.1:0-13179 GCA_964501015.1 uncultured Roseivirgaceae bacterium
TACAAAATCTTGGTTTACCGATCATTCATTGGAAAAATGAAATGATCTGGTTCGCATTGCTTCCTATTGTATTCTGCGCCCTACTAACTATAGCCTTCAGCATACCTTCAGGTCAACTACATTGGAATATTCCCATTTTCTTTTTTGCCCAAAGTTTTTTTGCCTTTACCCTTCTGGAACTCGTCAACTATGTTGAACACTACGGCATAGTGCGCAAGGAAGTGGCTCCCGGAAAATATGAACGGGTAAACCCGCTGCACTCCTGGAATGCCAGTCATTTGATCAGCAATTTCTTCTTGTTTCAACTGCAACGTCATTCCGATCACCACGCCAATGCCATCAAGCGGTACCAGATTCTGAAACATTATGACGATAGCCCGCAATTACCCTATGGTTACCCAACCATGATTTTAATGGCATTGATTCCGCCACTGTGGTTTCATCAAATGAATAGCCGCCTTGACACGTGGGCATCTAAAATTTATCATCAGGTTTCACCTCACTAAATCGGATTTCTACTCTTCGATTAATACTTCTTGCTTCATCCGTTTTTTCCAACGCAATGGGTCGTGTTTTACCAAACCCAAAGGAGGTGATTCGTTCTGGTGCTATACCTTTTTGAATAAGATAATCGGCTACACTTCGGGCCCGATTCTGAGAAAGTGTTTGGTTATATTCTTCTGATCCCAGAAAATCAGTATGCCCTGCCAAACGTGCTTTTACAGCAGGTGTGGTGAGTAAATAGGAAACAACCTCATCCAGTTCCGTAAAAGAAATTTTCATCAGGGTATAGCTGTCAAATTCGAATTGTATATTCTTTAAGACATAGTCTTTTCCCATTTCAACCTGTTCCAATCCGAAAGGATGCGGTGAACTTACAATACGTCCTTGAACAGAATCTAATACGGTTACAGAAACATCATCGATATAATAATAGGCGCTAGATATCAGCATGCTGCTTTTGCCGGTGCGATGAGGTAACTTGGTATACCGTGTTTGTACATTGTCAAAAAAGTTTCCGATCAACACAAATGCTTCACCGCCAGCAGCAACATATTCCATTTCGGCATGCTCCCAGCTACCTGTTGAATTTTCTACTGCAGAATCCTTTTCAACCGATAGCGTTGGTGCTATGGGGATGACCTGATCATGATTTAGTTTTAGTTGCTCATGGCTAAGTAACAAACCAATCCGGTTAATGGAATATACCGAATAGGATGAAAGTTTATAATAAAATTCCAGCCGATACCGTACTCCAGCCTTCAGGGGTTCTGCGAGTTCACATTGGATATATTCCCTGTAGTGATTGGCATCATCCCGTTTCATCCAGGCATAAATTCCAACGTACCCTTTGCCCGTTTTCGCATTTGATGAACCGGCCCAATTGTATGGAACATCTGCTTCACCCCAACTGCAGGAGTGAAATTGATCGGGCGTACCCTTTGTTGCGGATGTCCATCCGGGAACAATAAAATCATTTCTGCTGGTACTGAAACTCTGTGGACAACGGATCAACTCTTCAAAACTTGGATTGGGTACAAGGTTCTGTGCATAAATAGAAAATGCAACATACATCATCCAAACCAATGCAAAGTATTTCTTCATTATTTGTAATAGGTGACCTCTACCCTGAATCGGGGATCGATGGCGCCCAACCTGTCAAAAGCTGATTTTGAAATTTTGATGACAAGCTTATTAGTATAGGCCGTATCCGGTAATTTGCCCACAACGCGTACAAATACTTCCCGGTTATTCATTTCATTTCGTACTTTCAAAATAGTTCCGACCTCAGCCGTACGATGAAGCGCAAGGTATTTTCTGTTTCCCTCTGTACCTTCAATCAATTCTGCCAACCCGTTTTCTTTTATTTCATCTTTATCCTTTACCGATTCTGAAATCGTGATGACTTGTTCTTCCTGTGGTAAAACAACTACCTGCGTCTGATTTGGAGGAATTGATTCAGGTTGCCTTACAACCTGAGTTTCACTTCCGTACATAGGTTGCGCAACAAACAGGTTCTGGCCAATTTTAAGTTCTTCTGTAGTCAGAGCATTCCACTCCTTCAATTGTTGCACTGAAATACCATACTGACGGGCAATACTGTATAATGTTTCTTTAGCGGCAACGGAATGGACGGTACGTTGAGATTTAAATTCTACCACCTGTGGCACAGGAAACGTGGGCGTAACCGTATTCACCTTACGGATGGACAACACCTGCCCCACCGTAAGCGAATTTTCCTTTAAAGAATTCCATTCTTTAATTTCCTCAATAGTAACGTTGTATTGTTTGGATAACGAATAGAGCGTTTCCTTTTCGGCCACTTTATGCATTATGCCTCCCGCAACCTGTTTGGGTTTTGGTATGTAGGGCACTTTCAGGATTTGATCAATTTCCAGGCCCGCATCGGCAGTAGGGTTTACCTCCAATATCTGGGCTACTGTAACATTGTACCTTCTGGAGATAGCGTATAGCGTTTCACGTTCACCCACTTTATGGATAATGAATGTTTTTCCGTTGATGGTCTCAATCCCAACCGAATCTTGCCGTGGATTAAAAAACGAGAGACCTGCAAAAAGTAATAGCTTGAACATAGTCTTCTGAAACGTTCCTACCGGGAACTTATTTTGTTACCAAATTACATAATCTGCAAGGGTGAAAAAAGCAACCGGAGCGAATCCCCATCCCTTGTTACTATCTCGTGTAACAAATTACCCGCCAATCTGATTCCATTACTCACCTTCAAAGCTGTTTCCCTGAAAACCTATCTGAATTCTCTGCATAAAGTACTGGAACAAGGCGTTTTGCCCTCATTGTATGTTCCCTATTGCATACTAAGCATTTCTTCAAAATGAATGAACCGAAGTTTCTACCGGTTGTTTATTGGTTAACTTTATGCGTATTTACCTGATAAACTTGTCTCGACTATGTTCCTAAAATATGTTTTAGCAGGAATGCTGCTGGTCAGCGTGGCACTGCCGATCTATGCCCAGAAGACGAAAGTCATGGTTATGGAAATCAAAAGCGAAATCGACCCGCGTACGAAGCGGTATGTCGATCTGGCAATCACGAACGCTGAGAACATCAATGCTGACATTGTAATCATTGAAATGGACACCTACGGGGGTGTACTAACTGATGCCAAAGAAATTGTAGACAAGATCATGAAATTTAAAAAGCCCATCTGGGTTTTTATCAATTCCGATGCCGCTTCGGCCGGGGCATTAATTTCAATAGCCTGCGACAGCATCTACATGTCGCCCGGGGCAACCATTGGTGCCGCTACGGTGGTTACCGGTACCGGAGAAAAAGCTCCGGATAAATATCAATCGTATATGCGCTCCATCATGCGTTCAACGGCAGAAGAAAAAGGTCGGGATCCACGCATTGCAGAAGGTATGGTTGATGAGAACATCGCAATTGACAGCGTGACAGAGGAAGGTCAAATCATTACCTTCTCAACATCGGAAGCATTAAAATTTGGTTTTTGCGAAGCAAAAGTTGAATCCATAAAGGAAATACTGGAGCGGAACAACATTACGGATTATGATCTGGTGCTATTTGAACTTGGTTCGGCTGATAGGGTTATCGCATTTTTCCTTAACCCCTTCATTAGCGGCATATTAATCCTGGTTATTATTGGGGGAATTTATTTTGAACTTCAGACGCCCGGAGTAGGGTTCCCGATATTTGCCGCAGCAATTGCTCTTGTTCTGTACCTGGTTCCCTATTACCTGAACGGACTGGCAGAGAACTGGGAAATCATTGCGTTATTCATTGGTCTCGCTTTAATTGCAGTGGAGATATTTGTACTTCCCGGCTTTGGCTTTGCGGGTATTGCCGGTATTTCATTAACGGTAATGTCCCTTATTTTGATTATGCTGAATAACGACATGTTCGATTTCAAATTCGTACCGAATGATGACATCCTGTATGCTGTTTCTGCCACATTGGGAGGTATGTTGGGAGGTATCATTTTATTATTTGCCGGGGGCTCCCGTATATCCAATACAAAATTCTATAAACGTATCGCCCTTACCGAAACACAGCAACGTGATCAGGGCTTCACGGTTCATGCCTCGAACACTTCCTTAAAAGGTAAGCAGGGAACAGCATACACTGTTCTTCGTCCCGGTGGAAAAGTAATGATTGACGGCCAGCTTTATGATGCCTATACCCGTGGAGAATACATCGAGAAAGGTGATGGCATTGAAGTGCTCGATGATGAAACAACCTCATTGCGGGTAAAAAAGAATTAAGCATGTCACGTATAATCGGCATCATTCCAGCACGGTATGGCTCAACCCGGTTTCCCGCTAAAGCATTGGCCGACATCGGAGGGAAAACGATGATACAACGTGTCTATGAACAAGTACAAAAAGCATCATCGATAAACCACTTGCTAGTCGCCACTGACCATTTGGATATTCTGCAGCACGTTCAGCAGTTTGGAGGAGAGGCGTGCATGACCCGGGAATCTCACGTAAGTGGTACAGACAGATGTTATGAAGCCTTACTCCTCAAGCATGAACCCTTTGATTATGTAATCAATATCCAGGGCGATGAACCCTTTATTTTACCCGACCAAATTGATTTACTGGCATCGGCATTAAATGGGGAGACGGAAATTGCAACACTGGTAAAACAAATAGATGACACGGAACAGTTATTCAGCCCGAACATAGTCAAGGTTGTATTTTCTTCTGCGCACAACGCCCTTTACTTCAGTCGTTCTGCCATTCCGCACTTACGAGCATTACCAGAGGAAAAGTGGATTACGAATCATGCCTTTTATAAACACATTGGCATGTATGCCTATCGCACGGATGTTCTTGAGAAATTAACCCATCTTCCTGTTTCTGTTTTAGAACAAGCGGAATCCCTGGAGCAGTTACGATGGCTGGAAAATGAATTTTCAATCCGGGTGATTGAGACAAAACAAGAGACCATCGGAATAGATACACCCGATGATCTCCTAAAAGCGTTGGCTTACCTGAACGATCAGTAATATTTTATTGCCGTACCATCCAGAAAATCAGTACGACTTGATGAATATAAGTCGCGTACCCGGTAGCTGAAGGAAATTCGATTGCCGAAAATAGAACCTACTCCTTCCACATCATATCCATTTACTGTCTGACGGGGAATTGTTATTCGGTCATAGGAGATATATGCCCTCACACGGATGTTGGATGCATAAAAATTATCAATCCAAATAGCATCGGCACCACGGCTGGAACGCTCGATCCATAACGTATACCGTGTAAAATCATTGAATGTTTCGCTGTACTCTTCCATATCGTACCGGCCAATAATCCGGTCGCGAGAGGAGTACAATGGATCTTGATAATAAAATTCGCAGGCCGATAACCCGATCAGCATGGCGATGAAATAGAACGCTTTCATAACTCGTGCAGTTGATTCCACCGGATAAATGCAAGTATGAGGCCAAATTCCCATTACGTTGTAGAATAAGGTAAATCGCGATAAAAACCCATTATGCGTATGCTTACATAAAAAAAGCCGGGTCGTCTACCCGGCTTCTCAAAGGCTAAAAAATGTCCCGGTTACCCAGGCTTGATAAAAAGGCAAACCGGTGCCGGCAAAAAATATTTACCACCAACAACCACTACGAATGGAGTAAAGTACCTGTCGCACCGGAAATGCCAAACCTTTGAAAAAATTGTTTGAAACCTGATCATCGTATTACCATTACTACTCTTTCTGCTTATCGAAGCATATAAAAAGAGAGAAGGAAAAAATTAGTCTACGTTATCGTGCAAAAATTTATTGTTCCCCAACAAGGAGTTGTCATCGTTTAAATTGTATTTCGACATATAGGGTTCAGATGAATGCTGAACGCTGTCCATTTTAATTCCCCTTCTCAAATAGGCTGGTAATGTCCACTTCTCGTTAAACTCTTCCTTGGTCATTTCTGGCTTATTCACGCGCTGAAACTGTTCCTTCCGCATGCGTGCTTGTTCTTCAAGACGCTGCTTGGTGTTTCGTAGTTCCATTAGCCCCTCTTCATTCACTACCTGATCTGCATATTTTTCCGGGCCTCGGTTAAAGTCTTCATCAGACGGACCAAATAATGCGTCATCATCTTCCTCTTCAAAGTGATGTGCGGTGTTTTGATGATGGTCATTATCGTCATCATTCGTATTTACCGGCTTGAAGGGCGCAGAGAAAACAACTTCACGTGGAGCAGACTTTTCACCCTCATCGTTATCTTCCTCAGTTGTTTGATTTTTCAATTCGATATCACGTGTTGTGGTCATGCTCTGTTCGCTTTCAAAGAGCCATATCTGGCTGCGTTCCAGGTCATGTACCTTCTTCGATTTTGTCTCAGCTTTAGTCTCCTTCTTTTCCGGTTGTTCTTCAACATGATCTTCATGATCAAAACCGGTGGCAATCACGGTAACCCGAAGCTTGTCGCCCAGGGTGGCATCAACACCATGACCAAAGATAACCTCTGCCTCTTGCCCTGATTGCTGCTGAATGTACTCTGTGATTTCCATGAGTTCATCCATTTGCAATTCCGCATCTGCACCAGAAATAATGGAGAGCAATATTTTCTTTGCCCCCATAATATCACAATTATCCAGTAGTGGTGAAGAGAGTGCTCCGCTTGCCGCATTCCGGGCCCTGTTTTCACCACGAGTTTCGGCAGTACCCATAACTGCAGGACCGGCATTTAGCATGACGGTACGAACATCCTGGAAATCCACATTTACATAACCCGTAAGTGTGATGATTTCTGCTATTCCCTTAGCCGCTGTTGTTAGAATGTTATCGGCTTGTGCAAAGGCCTTCCCGATGGCAAGGTTTCCATAAATCTCCCGCAACTTATCGTTCAGAATAACCAATACGGTATCGCAACTTTTTCGTAATGCAGAAATACCTTCATCGGCCAACATCATTTTTTTCTTGCCTTCAAAGCTAAACGGGCTGGTAACTATTCCTACCGTTAATATTCCCATACCCTTGGCAATTTTTGCAATCACCGGTGCCGCACCGGTGCCGGTACCGCCACCCATGCCCGCGGTGACGAACAGCATTTTAGTGCCCTCCAGAAATTCACGAATTTGTTCCTTGCTTTCCAAGGCAGCGCCCTTTCCTACTTTAGGGTTAGCTCCGCAGCCAAGTCCTTCTGTAAGGTCTACGCCAATTTGCAATTTGGTAGGAACAGGACTGGAGTGCAGTGCCTGTAAGTCAGTATTACACACCACAAATTCTACGTCTTTAATTCCCTGACGGAACATGTGGTTAACGGCATTGCTGCCTCCTCCACCAACACCAATCACCTTAATGATCGAGCGCGGGGTGCCCGACTGGTGTGTGGGGATGTCAAATTTGTACGATCCAGTTTCAAACATGATTATTTAATTTTAGTGGTTGATCTTTTTTACGTCTTGTTTTTGCTTTCAAGTTCACGAATCAGTATTCGTTTTTTCCATCCAGGTCGTCAATTAATAAACTCTTCGTTTTGTTAAGAATGTCATTAAAGAAATTCCTGGAAGTCACCGTGCGCTTCACTTTAGGTATTGTCTTATTCTGTTCCCTTGTTGCATTGTACTCATCCTGGCGTTGATCCAGTGACCGGAAACCCGCCAATACAAGACCAACTGCTGTTGCATACATCGGGCTTTTAACTGCCTCCAGTTTGCTCTTTCCCAAATGCTCGTTCGGATATCCGATTCGTGTATCCATACCGGTCATATACTCTACCAATTGCTTGAGGTTGCTAAGCTGAGAGCCACCACCAGTTATTACTATTCCACCGGCCAGGCGATGCTCAAAACCTGAACTGATAATTTCAGTATGCGCAATTTCAATAATCTCTTCCATGCGTGCCTGGATAATGTTCGCAAGGTTCTTAGTTGAAATCTCTTTTGCAGATCGATTACGGATGCCCGGAATAGAAACAATCTCATTCAAGCTTGCTTCTTCTGCTATCGCTTTTCCAAATCGTGTTTTTAATTGTTCGGCTTGTTGTGGCAATACCATTAACCCCTGTTTAATATCATTGGTAACAATATTTCCACCGAATGGAATGACGGCAGAATGTCGTATGATGTTATCGTAGAATATGGCGATGTCGGTTGTTCCTCCACCAATATCAATTAAACAAACACCGGCTTCCTTTTCTTCATCGCTGAGCACAGCAAGGCTTGAGGCCAATGGCTCCAATATTAAATTTTCAATCTCCAATCCGGCTTTGCGGATACATTTATTAACGTTGTTAATAGCATTGGTTTGTGCGGTGATGATATGGAAGTCGGCCTCTAACCGAACACCAGACATACCCACAGGCTCCTTTATTCCATCTTCATAATCCACCATATAATCCTGAGGCATAACATGGATGATCTGGCTGCCGGGTGCCACAACCATTCGGTACATATCCTGAGTTAAGCGCTCCACATCATCGATGGTAATCTCATCATCTTTGGATGAACGGGTGATACCACCGTGTTGAATAAAACTCCGGATATGCTGCCCGGCAATGCCAACATTGACCACGCCTACATCAATACCAGCCTGATCGCCTGCTTCTTTGACTGCCTTCTCAATGGCGTAGACCGTTTTATCAATATTAAAAACAATTCCCTTTACGACTCCTTCCGATTCGGCTTTGCCCATGCCCAATACTTCGAGTTTACCAAATTCATTCTTACGACCTACGATCGCACATATTTTTGTTGTGCCTATATCGAGTCCGACAATAATTTTTTCGTTTTCCATGATTGTAACTATTATAGTGGTTGTTTTAAGTCTGTTTTAAATTTTAATGGTGATCAATATGGTGTTCATTCTGCTATTATTTGTCCTTCAAATTCCAGGCTGACACGCTTATACTTATTCCAGCCCATCTGTGGCAGAATTTCCTTATAAAACAGTTTCAGCTTTTTCAATTTTAGCTCAAGGTTCTCTGCTGTTCCGAATTCAATAGTCTGGTTGCCAATCTGTGGGAGAATATAGATCCTTCCTTTACGGTCAATATCAAGCTGGGTAATCTGTGCCCGCCAAAATTCATCTTCACTGATTTTCATTAGCATGAACATCAGTTCATCTCCATTCTCATGGATATGAATATTGTCAAGTCTGATGAATTGCCGTACAAACGGACCACTGATCAACACAACCCGTGACGTATACTTTTCTGATACCGGCATGATGGTACCATCCTCAGCGAGGTAGGCATCGGGTCCATCATCACGAACAATGCGTGCGATAGGCCTATGCAAAGTTGCCTTCACTATGAGATTACCTTTTATATCACTGTATAATTCAGCATCCCTTACAAACCTGTCTGCTTTAATTCGCCCCTCAATTTCTTTCAGGTTAATTCTGCTCAACGGTGCACCTTTCAGGTTTTCATGATCCAATTGCATTAAGCGCACCACATCCTGCTCATCGATAAAATGATTTTCGTGAATGTTCTCGATTTTAATGACGATATCCTTCACAGCCACAGACTCTTGCTGATGTTCGCTGAAACCAATGAACAGAATGAGCACCACCAACGCCAGTGCTACCTTTGCCTTATTCTTTATCGTGAACTTAGCTTCCATACCGATTGATCAACAAGGTTTTAAGGGGTTGTACAAACGTATCAATGTCACCGGCCCCAATGGTGGCAAGTATTTCTACATCGTGGTGTTCCAGTTTTTCCATCAGGTCAGTCTTGTTACACCGTATTTTTACAGGACTGGTAACATTATTTAATAGCATGTCAGAATCCACACCCGGAATTGGAAGTTCGCGTGCCGGGTAGATATCCATTAGAAATAACTCATCGGCAAGGCTCAGACTTTTTGAAAATCCTTCTGCAAAATCTCGTGTTCGGGTAAACAGATGTGGCTGAAAGATTACTGTTAGTTTCTTCCTCGGAAACATTGATTTTACTGATCGTAAAAAGGCTTCGATTTCTGTTGGATGATGGGCGTAATCATCAATGTAGGTAACGGAATTGTTACGGTACACAAATTCGAATCTCCGCTTTACTCCTTTGAATGATGCCAGCGCTCCCTTGATTTGCGATACGGTAACACCGCAGGCATGTGCCGCGATGGAAGCCGCCACGGCATTTTCTACATTATGAAAACCGGGGACACCGAGCCTGATGCGTTCGACCTTATCTCCCAACCCAACCAGGTCAAACTCAAAAAATCCGCTATGCGCTTTAATATTGCCGGCAAAAAATTGTCCCCGGCTCATGCTGTAGATATGCTTTGTTAATGTGTGAATATCAGATGAAAGAAGTTCAGCTATGGATTCGTGTATGATCAATGTACCCTTTTCGCTGATCTGTTTCACAAAATCCCGGAAGGATTTAATCATGCTTTCGTGATCTCCGTAAATATCCAGGTGGTCAGGATCGGCAGAGGTAATAATGGCAATCTCCGGAAAGAGGCGCAAAAATGAACGGTCGAATTCATCGGCCTCTGCCACCACCAAGGTATCCTTCTTTACTTCACCGTGCATAACCAGGTTGGATTCGTAATTGGTAGTAATGCCCCCCAGAAATGCCACCATATTTTTACCGGCTGATTTCAGAATATGGGCTACCATGGATGAGGTAGTAGTTTTACCGTGCGTTCCGGCTACGGCAATTGTTTTATAATTTTTAGTGAGCAGCCCCAATACTTCTGAGCGCTTAAGAATGGTATATCCTTCTGCGATCAGGTAATTATGTTCCTTATGATCTTTTGGGATAGCCGGAGTGAAAACCACCAGGGTGTTTTCCTTTTCCTGTACTACTTCAGCAGGCAGTTGGTCTACAGAATCCTCATAATGAATTTTAATTCCTTCAGCTTCCAATTCCTTGGTAAGCGTAGTGGAGGTGCGGTCATATCCGGAAACAACTAATCCCTTCTTGTTAAACCAGCGCGCCAGGGCACTCATGCCAATGCCCCCAATGCCAAGGAAGTATATAGTGCGATATGTATCCAGGTTCTGCATCAGTTTAATACCAGGGCTAAAGGTTTCCGATCTTTTGTTGCCGACAATTGTTCAGACACCAGGATTAATTTTTCTATCTCATTCACGATATCACGTGTTGCAAATGGCTTTGCCAGTGTAGTTATATTGGCGCTTAATTTTGCTGCACGCTGTTCATCGAACAATAATTTTAAGGTTTCATCAACCAAAACAGTTGACGCATTTTTATCCGTAACCAGAACGGCAGCTTGACGGTCCGTCAAGGCTTTTGCGTTTTTTGTC
Organism: uncultured Roseivirgaceae bacterium; assembly: GCA_964501015.1. Classification (GTDB taxonomy): domain Bacteria; phylum Bacteroidota; class Bacteroidia; order Cytophagales; family Cyclobacteriaceae; genus UBA2336. Next base: position 11,230 of record CAZCRJ010000026.1, read on the forward strand.
TGATGATCCTCCGCTACATTAGGAGAAGGAACAAGGATGCAGGCCTTTCCGGTAACACATAATTCGGAAACCGCCAATGCTCCCGCTCTTGAGATCACAACATCAGCTGCTGCATAAGCCAAATCCATTTCCGTTAAAAAATCATACACCCTGATTTTTTTAAGATCTTTTCTAGTGAGTTGTGCTTTGTAATCAGCATAATATCCTTTTCCTGTTTGCCAGATCACCTGAACTCCGGAGTCAATCAACTTATCAATACCGGCCAGCATACTTTGGTTGATTGTACGTGCACCCAGGCTGCCGCCAATTACCAACAATGTTTTTGAATTGGAATCCAAACCAAACTGGCTTAACGCTTTCTGTCTTTTATCGCGTATCTGAAGGATATCCCTTCGTACCGGGTTACCGGTTAGTACAATCTTTTCTGCCGGAAAATATTTCTCCATCCCTTCGTAGGCAACGCAAACTACACTTACACGATTAGCCACCTGCTTGTTCGCCAATCCTGCAAAGGAATTTTGCTCCTGAATTATGGACGGAATTGCAGACTTAGTAGCTGCCATCATTATCGGCCCGCTGGCATACCCGCCAGTGCCAATAACTGCATGTGGTTTGAATCGTTTAACTATGATGGCTGCCCGGATATAACTCACCAGTAATTTTACAGGGAATAAAAGGTTGGAAATTGTTATGGAGCGTTGTAATCCACTGATCCACAACCCGATTATTTTATAGCCTGCTTCCGGCACACGGGTCATTTCCATTTTTCCCTTTGCACCAACAAATAAAATCTGAGCATCCGGATGACGCTGACGAAATTCATTTGCAATGGCCAGTGCAGGATAAATATGTCCGCCTGTTCCGCCTCCACTAATAATTAATCGATATGGTTCTTTTACAGCACCCATTATGCAGCTTTAGCCTGAATATTTTTACTTTCTCTCTCTTCACTTCCGTTTCCCTTTTGCGTCCATTCCTCATCGCGCTCTCCACGGCTGACACTTAGAATAATTCCAACAGCCAAGCCAGTAAAAACCATAGAAGTACCTCCCATACTGATCAGCGGAAGGGGTTGTCCGGTAATCGGTCCGAGCCCAACCACTACTCCCATATTAATCATGGCCTGGCACACTATATCAAAGCTCAGGCCTGCCGAAAGCAACCCGGCAAATGCACGCTCACTGTTATAGGCAGCTTTCATTCCCCTGTGTAGCAGCACGAGGTACAACGCCAGTACGATCACGCCTCCAACCATTCCATACTCTTCAATCACTATAGCATAAATGAAATCGGAATATGGATGCGGAAGAATGTTACGCTGGTCACTGTTGCCAGGACCCTTACCGGTAATGCCACCGGTAGCTACTGCGATGTGCGCATGCTTGGCCTGGAAAGGAAGTTCCTTTTCACCTTTTACATGTTCGATGAAGTCAGTAATACGATTTACTGCTGTACCTCCCCGCATGCCAAACTTGAAGGCAAGTGAACCGAACAGGACACCTACCAATAATAACATGGCAAGGTATTTTACAGGTACGCGCCCTATGAACATGATAAGCATGCAGGTCATCAGCAACAGCACAGCTGTTGACATGTTGGTTAAGGCAATGAGGCCACAAATGATACCACACCAGAATAAAATAGGCACAAGTGATTCTGAGAAATTCTCAATGTTCTGTTGGCGCTTGGATAACATGCTAGCCAGGTTCACAATCAATGCAAGGCTGGCAAAATCCGATGGCTGAAAGGATCCAATAATCGGTACGGCAATCCACCGTGCTGCATCATTGATTGTGGTACCATTGGTGAACGTATAAATCAATAGGGGAACGCTAACCCATAATGCAAAACGCGATAATTTAGAGTAATACCGGTAATCCACCCGGTGCGCAAACCACATGGCCGCTAACCCGATAAAGATGTGTATGGTGTGGGTAATCAGATACTTTT
>CAZCRJ010000027.1:0-2628 GCA_964501015.1 uncultured Roseivirgaceae bacterium
ACATTCAATCGAACAAAGCCATTGTTCAGGTTAAATTCGTTGTGCCTGTTGTGATGAAAGAAAAAGAGTTGCCGATAGTTTGTTACTGGTTTATTGAAATCAAAGGCATAGTATACATCCAAGAAACCTGAAAGTTCGATGGACGGTTTAGCCAGGCTATCAGGCTGTGCACAGATAAAGCTTGCTGGGCACAACACCAGCAATGGTATAATGTTAAACAGCCAGATCAGCTTTTTCATCTTTTTCCAGAAGGTGTTGTTTTCGTTTAGCCAATATGGCAAGTCCAAAGGTAATCACACCAATCCTACCGATAAACAATACGGTAATTACAGCCACCTTACCAGCAGGGTTACAACTTTAATCAAAGGATTTTATTAGTAAGTTGGGCGATAATTATTTTACAGTGATCTTGAAGTTCGGGGAAAAAGCTTGAGAATTCTTCGGTGAATTCATTGTAATGGTTTATCAGGTCATTAACGGCCAGTTCCATTTTTGAATCATATTTTGACCGTCTGGCCATTCCGGTAAGGGCGCGTTCAATTCCTTCCAGTTGTGCGTAGCTGAGCAGCCAGTTCGTTTTGGTCATGAATGTCATCATGTATTTTACCTGTTCCGGTAAAATGGCATCATGAGCCAGAATAGTGTTGTAGGCATTTTGAGAATATAGTTCAAGAGGTTCGGTATGGTACTGCTCCCAGTTTTTTGCCAGCAAATGGTCATAAAACATATCTACAATTACGGGCGCATAATGCCGGTAAGTTGGCTGCAGCCTTTTTTTGCTTTGCGCAACAATGGGGTGGCTATCCGTAAATTCATCTATGGCCCGGTGTAACAAGATGCCCTGTGCTATTTCGGGTTCAAATTGTTCCAACAGGTTTCGGCCTTTTACAAAATCGCCAATGAAATTGCCCACCATGATTTTGGGGTTGTCACCGGAAAGGCTTAAGTGGGCCAAAAAATTCATAATGACAAGGTACTGTTCCCAGCGGAATTAGTCCATAACCATCAGTCATTTATCAGTTGATTATCGTCACAGGATTTTTCATCTTACTACATTATTCAATCAACCAATTTAAATTTTTTATGAAACATACTCTACCCCTATTCCTGATTCTACTCACCTTTACAGTATTTGGCCAGCGTACTATTATTCACTGCGGCAACCTCATTGATGGAAAATCAAATGATGTTCAGGCACATATGACGCTGATTGTAGAGGGAAATAAAATCACCAGGGTTGAAAAAGGATTTTCAAAACCTTTATCTACAGATAAGCTCATCGACCTCAGCAACAAGACCATTATGCCCGGCCTAATCGACCTGCACGTTCACCTGGAAAGCGAAACCAACAAGGAGCAGTCGCTTCAACGCTTTACCCTGAATAAAGCCGATGTAGCTTTTCGCTCAACCGTATTTGCCAGGAAGACGTTAATGGCCGGCTTTACAACCGTGCGCGATTTGGGAGGATCCGGTGTTAATACTTCATTGCGAAATGCGATTAACCAGGGATTAGTAGTGGGTCCTCGAATTTTTTCGGTGGGGAAATCCATCGCTACTACCGGTGGTCATGCTGACCCGACCAATGGATATCGCGAAGATCTTATGGGTGACCCCGGACCAAAAGAAGGTGTTATAAATTCACCTGAAGAAGCACGACAAGCGGTTCGCCAACGGTATAAGGATGGTTCAGACCTGATCAAAATCACTGCAACAGGAGGTGTATTAAGTATAGCAAAGGATGGATCAGGCCCGCAGTTTACGGATGAAGAGTTAAAAGCTATTGTGGAAACAGCGAAAGATTATGGAATGCACACTGCCGCCCACGCGCATGGAACTGAAGGAATGAAGCGGGCTGTACTGGCAGGAATCACCACCATTGAGCATGGTACAAAAATGACGGAAGAGGTGATGGACCTGATGAAGCAGAAAGGAACCTATTATGTACCTACTATTTCAGCCGGAAAATTTGTTGCTGAAAAAGCAAAGGAATCGGGTTACTACCATCCGTTGGTAGTTCCAAAAGCGCTGGAGATCGGACCACAAATTCAGGAAACATTTGGTAAGGCTTACAAGCGTGGCGTTAATATCGCCTTTGGTACCGATGCAGGTGTTTTCCCCCATGGTGAAAACGGAAAAGAGTTTGGTTTTATGGTGGAGGCCGGTATGCCGGCTATGGAAACGATCAAATCAGCCACTGTGGTAGCGGCTGAGGTATTGGGGATGAGCGATAAAATTGGAACGATAGAGGTAGGCAAACTTGCTGATATCGTAGCCACCGATGATAATCCATTGAAAAACATAAAAACGATGGAAAAGGTGAGTTTTGTGATGAAGGAGGGAGTTGTGTATTTACAGTAGAGGTTTGCATAGATGAAGTTATCTACGGCAACCGGAACAACAATTTAGGTTCAACGCATAACGTGAACCCATCCTTTAAACGTTTTGGAGTTTCTGGGTAAAGTCAAGAAGTAATAATAAATCCCGGAGGGCAGTCCGTCACCATCCCATGTATTTTGATAATTTAATTGCTCGAATACTTTTTCGCCATAGCGATTATAAATACTCAGGTAATTGTCGGGATATAAATCAAGTTTATCAATCACCAGGCAATCGTTCAGGTCATCTCCA
>CAZCRJ010000027.1:2638-5038 GCA_964501015.1 uncultured Roseivirgaceae bacterium
ATTAGGAATAAAGGGAATGTGTTCAAAGGAAACTTCCGTTTTGTTTGAGAGACTTGGAACAGGAGAATCGGTGGAGGAGTATCCGATTATATAATATTGGAAATGAAAACCATCGAGTGTGTTGACTATTTCTTTTTGTAAGGTGTTTCCAGGAACATGGTCATAAGGCATAAATTGCTCATTATCCCTCAATCTGTAAATCTCATAGCCTTCTGCATTGTCCCACCCGGAAGGTTTGTTCCAGTTTAACACCAGCGTTTCAAGTATTGCATCTTTTTGCAACATCAGGAAAATGTTGCTATTAATCCGGCTTTTGACTTCGATGCCGCAAATATTGTGGGTTATCACTTGAAAGGCGTATTCATCATCAATATCCTTATCGAAATGATGGAGATATAAATTTTCATTGTTATTGATGATAAAGGAGGACTCCCAATCCTGAGATGTCATTGGTTTCCAGAAAACTTCCGATTCTGGTTTGAAAAAAACCGGATTTTGAATGGTATAATGTAGGATCGCTTTTGTTGCATCATCCAAATCAGATGAGATTGCATATAAGTGAATATTCTCATCCAGAAATGCCTGCGGGTTTACGATTTGCAACGTATCGGACATACCAAAGCAGGTTTCAAGTTCTGTATTGACCGACTCATCAATCCAAACGCTGCCATACCTTTGGTTTAAGTCCCAGGTAATTAAGATCTGGTTTGTTCCATTGCCCTGATCAAGTTGCCCGTTTATCACATTCCAATTATACACCGAACCGTTTGTGCCTTGTATGGTGTATGGCTGTGTTGCAATACCGCATTGCAGCGTATCAACACCGTTGGACATTTCTGTTTCCAATAATTTAAATATTTTAACTGCAAAGGGATCAATGAAATCCGGGCAGCCATACGAATTGATAGATGTTGCCTTGACGTGAGCATTGAAATTAGTTGCTCCCCAGTTTACCGTTACACTGTCGTGGAAATTCTCAAAAAGCTCTCCGCCCAAAACCGCCCAGGTGATAGAGCCATTCGTAATAGTGTCTCCTTCAATCCAATAGGAAATTTCATCCACACCGGGGCAAACGGATTTGCTCCCGTTTATTTTTCCTTCTGCTGCCGGTTTATAGATTACTTTTATGGTGTCCATGCCTTGCCGGCAAACACTATCATACACAGTTACGTAAGTGATGATTGTATCATAAGTAGCTTGTGGATTGGTCGGACTGATTACTATTGGATTACTGATTTCGGGATTACTTAGGTTTCCGTTGGGCGAGTACCATAAATACGAATATCCTTCTTGCGGAGCGCTTCCCAATTCTACGTTTTGTCCACGACAAAGAACAGTATCCATGCCCATATTCACTGAAATGGTTGATGGTGGATAATTTAGGTTTTGAAAGTAGAAGGATGGGAAAAGCGGAACAAAACCAAAATTCAGATCAAGTAGTTGGGGCTCAAAATCAAAGTCTTCTTTTTTTTCAGCATTGGGATTATTGATACTGGCGATAGTGCTTTTTCCACTGCGAAGAAAACCCAAATAAATACGGCCGGTTGGCGTTAGCTGCATTTTGTTATCCCAAAAACCGACAACATTTTTTTCTTGATAGAGCAAAGTTGCGCTATTGGTAAACTCATCATCTGTTGTTGCCTGTGCATTGTAAACCCATATTTCAACATTAGACCTTATGCCAATTAGAGGATTAGGGTCACTCCATGAACTATCATAGGCAACAAACAGGTTTTTATTATTAGGTGAAAATTCAGAAAATAGATAGGATGGGTTTCTTTGTGAACCTCCTTTCGCTCTGATAGAAAATTTTCCGGTTGATTTATCAAAATCCAAGATGTTGAAACCTCTTGTATAGCCATCTATGGTGGAGGCTGTTTTTCCATCGGGCGCCAATTTAATAGATGTAGGATAGATACCATTAAGATTGGAGTTTACTGCGGTATCTCTGATTCCGTTTCTATCCACATAATAGGATTTTAAAATATTGGCTGACCGGGTGATAATCCAATATGAATCGCAATTGGATGTGCGGGTGGCGGTTATTGCATCCCCGTTCAATTTAGTGATCACTTTTTTGGAAGAAGCAATATTGGTTTTATTGTTCATATCAATTACAGTTTGATATAAATGATAACCATTTAACGGTTCATTGTTAGGAAATCCCAACATAAACATATTGTAAACATTAGGCCTCCCGGGATAGGGCAGAATACACACCATTTGTTCATCCCAGATAACTTCCGGGCTGGATGTTCCTATTCGTGTATTATTTTTATTATAAAAATTGTGTCCGTCTGTATAGAATTGTAGAATTCCATTTTCATCAGCTATGGAAGCCATGTGTCCGTTTCCACCCCAAACACTTGAGCCTATTAGTTGAGGCGGATGTACTGATAC
>CAZCRJ010000027.1:5048-9740 GCA_964501015.1 uncultured Roseivirgaceae bacterium
CCAGTTGCCCCCGAAATCCATCCACCCAATAAGACGTTTGCAATTGAGCATAAACCGGCACAGATACGGCTAATGCAAAACAAAAAGCAACTGTTATCCGCAAAATTATACCCACACCTATCATACCGACAGTGACACACTTTGTTTGAAAAACGTTGGAAAAATATAGGGTATATTACTGAGAGATCACAATATCATCTTCCTTTATTATACATTTTGACTATGGATAAGTTTTTTAACTAGTCTGGCGAAGAATATATCTAAAAATTTTATACAAGGGAATTAGTTGTCCTGCAGTGTTTAATCCGCCAAAGAATTATAATTTGGTGTTGAAAACACAAGAATCTTAACTACAAATAAAATATGCCTAAAAATTTTCTCCTCATCTTAATCTTAGCAGTGGCCTGCTCCCCATCAGAAAAACAACAGGAAGAACCAATCCCCGTGCTTACTAGCCTTGATGGCAAACAATACTTTGAACCGGAACGAAGTGCCGCAGCACAAGCGAGGCTCGACAGTAACCTCAATGTGGCGAGGAAAAATTTTGAGGCCGATCCTTCTGAAGATAATTATGTTTGGCTTGGCAGGAGGGAAGGATACCTCTATCATTATACTGAGGCTATAAAAATTCTGTCGGAGGGTTTGGAGAAGTACCCGAATTCCTATAAACTGTTTAGACACCGCGGACATCGCTACATTTCTATTCGTGAATTCAATAAAGCCATTGCTGATTTTCAAATGGCGGCTTCACTGATGCCACGACAACCACTCGAAATCGAACCGGACGGTCAACCGAATAGAATCGACAAAGCCCTTTCGAATGTTCAATTTAATGTGTGGTACCACCTCGGTTTGGCTCATTATTTAAAGGGTGATTTTGAAAGTGCTGAATGCGCCTATCTCCAATGCCTTGATGTTTCGGATAATGATGATCTGCTGGTGGCTACTGCCGATTGGTTGTACATGACCTACCGTAGAATGGAGCAGAGGGATAATGCTGAGCAGGTATTGACCCTTATACGTGATGACATGAACATCATCGAGAACGACTCTTACTATTTACGGTTGCAGATGTACAAAGGTCTGATACCACCAGATGATTTGTTGAAAGTAAGTGGCTCTGTTGAGGATGTTGACCTCTCACTCGCAACACAGGGATATGGTGTTGGAAACTTTTATTTATGCGAAGGGGACACTACGCGAGCGGTTGAAATATTCAAGCAGGTAACTTCTGGAAAACATTTTGCAGCGTTTGGCTTTATTGCAGCGGAAGCAGATCTGCAACGATTGATGCAATAACGGAAATGTATTATTCATGGATTGATTTTTGGTAAGTGAAATGGGCATCAAGCCTTACTTTAGCGTTACATATTGACTGTCTTTATGGTACACTTCATCAAAGTTTATGTTTTCGGTCTGCTCTGTGTTCTTGTGGGATCGTGTGTGTCAGTCCATTCTGTTCGCACGGGAGTGCCCATAACGCCTATTCATCAGGTAGATCCTCAGCGTATACTGCTCCTTAATGCATACGATGTTACTGTAAATAATTACCGAAGTAATAAGGAGCAGTTCTTTAATGTTTTGATGGACAAAGCATTGCTGGATATTTCCCGTGATATTCAGAAGCGCATTGGCCAGGAAGCACCCACCAGGCTGGGGCTGACAAAAGCCGGTGAAGCATCATCGTCTCGCGACTCGGTCGTGATGAATTTAATGAACGAGGAACAAGCATCCGATGCCATTGTTATTACTTCTTTTACTGTGTATTTTGATCAGACGGAAGTGGTCGTAACGCGTGATGATGATGGAAGCAAAAGCAGGGAAGCACATTATGATATTGTTTCGGGATGAGGAAATAGAAGTAAGGCGTTTCCATTCTACGCGTTCGGTCTTAAGCGGATTGTTGGCTTTTGGCCCTAATGTTGTTAAGCAACAAGACGATGTTTATTCCATTGTAGAAGAAAATACAATCCGGTATCTGAACCTCTTTCTGCCGGGGTATGATTTTAGGATACGGCCGGTGTTTACAGGAAAAGAATTTTCTGCCTTCAAACTTGCCGTTGATGCAAATGATTTTGAAAAGGCGTTAGGCGAAACGCTTTCGCTCGCTACTAATTTCGATAGAAAAGTGGCAGCGCAGGCCAATTATAATGATGCAGTGCATCATGATAGCAATATCACAATGTGAAACAACATCTTCTTGAATCTTCCAGGTTGTACCGGTATGAATTTACAAACGTAATGTTGGGTGACTATTGAGGGGAGTGGTTAGGATATACCAATACCAGGTATCATTCGAAAAGCCCGAACATTGACTTGTAGAATCGTACTATTGTTCCAAATGATGTGTAAGTCAGGAAATTACTTTAACGTAAACGGAACAGAAATCTTTACTTTTTCCCATCTAAATACGAGCATGCCTGTATTATCTGAATCGGATACGATGGAGTATAAAAGTCGTTCCTGATTTTCGCTTGTTATTTCCAGTTTTACGTCAAACCTTAACACATCTTCGGCAGCAGTGTAATCATCGGCCAAATGTTGGTCCCATTTTTTGTTAAGAATGAAGGTCCAGGTTTCTTCACCGGGAATAGTGAAGATAGCATACTTGCCTGTCGGTATGATTTGATTGTCGATTGAGAAATCCCTGTCGATTTCAAATGACGTTGCCCGATGTGCCCCGGTAACCCAGACCTCATTATACGGAACCAGCCCGCCCCAGATTACTCGCCCCTTTACCACAGGCGCAGTATACTTGATGGTTATGTGCGCTTTACCCACCATCGCATGGGTTTCTTTTGGCAAACTTTTTTTGACCGTGTCTGCTTCGGTTTGAACCGGGGCGGTTACGTGATGATCGTGATTTTCGGTGGTTTCTTTTTTAGACTGACAACCGATAGCCAGCATGGCGATGCTAAGAATTAGTGTTGGATACTTTGACATATTTTTTTGTTGAGATGAGTTCATCAGCAGGCAGCAGACAATTGCCTACTGCCAATTGCCTACTGCCTACTATTTAATTGATTTCTTCTTTCACCGATCCACACCGTAGCATTGAAGCTCCAAAATATGGATTCATCACTTTCTTCTCACTACTCAGCCAGAAAGCACCTTTATTATCAAACGCCATCGGGCAGTATTGTTTGTAAATGGTCATGCCTGCACCGCCATCTTTGGCGGCATCATATAGGTTCATGGATAACGTTTCAAATGCAGTGCGTTGTTCTTCAATGTCATCTGTAGCGGCAATAGCACCAAGTGCTGTATTCAACTCATCGGCATAGTCGCCAGTGGATGCTGCGAGGGCTGCAGCGGCTGCTTTCGCTTTGGTAGCATCATCACCCACCAGCGCATCTTTCAATTCAAAATACCCAGTCATTACCGTATTCAGGTTTTCGTTTGTCTCTTTTACAGGAGTTTGTGCTTCCGTAGACGTGGTTGACGATTTTCCGCAGCTTGCCATGATGAAGGCAGCGATAAGTACAAAGAATGTTGTTTTCGTTTTCATTATTCGTTAGTTAAAGTTTAAATTTTCGTTTCACTAAGTATCAAAAAATATCCAATTGTATCAATGAATATCCTTACAGGTTTGTTCAGGGTATCATCGTTTCCGGTAAACTTCTCTGTTCTCTCCACAGCGTAACATCGAAGCGCCAAAATACGGATTTTTGATGTCTTCAAATTCGCTTAGCCAGTACGCACCTTCATCATCAAAGGCCATCGGACAATATGCCCGGTAAACTTTGTCGCTGGTAAGGCCAAACCGTTCAACGGCCTCAATCAGGTGGTTGGAGAGCAATTCAAAATCTTTACGCTGATCCTCAATATCAGTTTTCGTGCTGATACCGGTTGCGCTCAGCTCCATTGGCTTTAGCAACACCATCCATTCGTCATGGGCTTCGCCCTCCAATATTTTCATGTCTACAGCCTTTAGTGCTTTTAACACTTCCTTTGCGGCAGTGGCAGCGGCTTGTGCATCTGAATTCACCAATGCATTTTTGACCGGATAGTATTTATTGGTTACGAGTGTTAACTGTTCGCGAAACACTTCCGGCACGTCAATCGATTTTACGTCAGGTGAACTCATCATGCTATAGTTACCACTGAGTTGCGCTGATGCATCCACTGAAAACACACCGTTAGATACTACCTCTTCGCCTTCATCCAGTCCTTTCTCTACACTATAAAAATCACTCATTCGTGCACCGAGAGTAATTTCTCTTCGTTCAAAGGAAGGAAGAGTGCCTTTCTGTTTAACGTATACCACTGACCGCTTGCCGGTCCAGAGCACAGCAGTAGCCGGAATTGCCAGTCCTTTTATATCGGTATTCATTTTTGATTGCAGGGTGGCATTCACCAGCATTTCGGGTTTCAGCAGGTTACCGGTATTGGGCACAACGGCACGAACATCTACTGACCGTGTTTCAGAGTTTACAGAAGGATTAATGTATTGAATTTTGGCATTGAATTCCTTGCCGGGAAGGGAAGGAATGGTAAAGGTAATGGTTGAACCGGTTTTGATCCAGGACAGATCACTTTCATATGCATCCAACACCACCCATACCGATGAAAGATTGGCAATCTCCACCATCACACTTCCGGTCGACAGGTAATCGCCTACGGATACCTGGCGTTTGGTGACTACGCCTGAAGTTTCGGCATAGACATCGAGTGTGGTAGTAACTTGTCCGG
>CAZCRJ010000027.1:9750-13164 GCA_964501015.1 uncultured Roseivirgaceae bacterium
ATTTTCTTCAAGACGCATCAACTTTATCCTTTCAATCTGTTCAATTTGTTTATCGGTGATTTTCCAAAGACGAAGTTTTTCTTTAGAGGCTTCATACAGCTGGGGTGAAATGTTTACCATCTTCTTTGCTTCTAGTAATTCTCGTTGAGCGTTAATCAATTCGGGTGAATATAGTGTGGCAAGCCTTTCTCCTTTGCGTACCTCCTGACCCTCAAAATTTACAAATAGCTTTTCAATCCGTCCAGGAAACTTGGCGGTAACAACTGAAAGCGCCTGTTCATTTACCCTTATTTTTCCGGTAAGCTTCAATTCATTGGTGGCCGTCATGGACCTTACTTTCGTGGTCTGAATGTTTGCGAGTGCAGCAGCCTCGGGTGTCATTTCCAACACAAACGGATTGGAGGTGCTACTGCCCGATGTAACCGGGGTCAGATCCATGCCACATATCGGACATTTACCTGGACCTTGCTGTCGGATTTGTGGATGCATGGAGCACGTGTATTCACGTACCACTTCGCTTTCATGGTCGTGAGATTCGGATTGGTCTCCTCCAAAGATTAGCCAGCCAAGCAATAGCCCAACGGCCAGTAACCCGATGTTGATGATGATTGATTTTGGTTTCATATTTTTTATCATTGATGCTTGTTGATATTCATTGATACTTCTGGATATTGATAGATATTTATTGATGATGGTGAATACGATTGATATTGTTACAAAGAATATCAATAAGTATCGACAAGTAACTATTAATATCCATAACTATCAGTTTGAGTTAATTCCCATGAGTTTCGTAATGCCTGATACCGTTATGTGTTGTTCAGTTAGGGTTGATAATTTTTGTTGCTCATACCCTAATAAGGACTGGCGCAGGCGCAGAATTTCTTCGATCCCTCCACCGCCAGTACTATACGTTGTAGTCATTAGTCTGATAGCTTGTTGTGTAATTTCTTTTTGGTCGCGTATGAGTTGTATCTGTCTGGTGTTGCTTTCATAGTCGTATACTAATCGTTCAAGTTCACTGAGTAAATCAAGTTTTGCGGCTTCCTTATTTTGAGTAGCCGATTGTTGCAGGTATTCTGCTTCCTTTCGTAAGGAAGTATACTTTTTTCTATAGATAGGTAATGTCATAGTAACCATGGGCATGAACATATTTTCTCCACCCATATTTTCATTTAACATTTCATCGAAGCGCGGCCGGAAAACCATGTAGGATAATCCAACACCAATCATGGGTCTTCCCATTGATTTAGCCATGCGTTGTTGTTCTTCACGTGCTTTCTCATCCCAGGAATACATTTTCACCATGGGGTGATTTTGAATTACGGAATCCTGAATGATGGAAAGGGAAGAAGGTAGGGGTATGGAGGTTAGCGTATCGACAAGGATAATCTTTTCATTCGAAGAACGGTTCAACAAGTTGTTGAATGTAACTTCCAACGGCTTACGCGATGCAGTGAGTATTTCAATTCGTGAATCCAGCTCCTTCATTTGTAATTGTATAAGCAACACGTCCACCATTGATCCTGTTGTTCCACCCGACATACCACTGCTGCCTGCCCCGGATTGCATTCCTGATGAAGCAGGGTTTGTTGTGTTCCCGCCCATTCCTGTCATGCCACCAGGTGATGCGGGATTGGAGGGTGTAGTGCTACTTTGCGAATTCATTGGAGCGGCTCCACTGGTTCCTGTTTTAAATCGCGTAAGGGCCAGTTGCTCGTATGTTTTTAGTATTTCTTTTTCCTTCTCCAGCAGTTTCAGTTCTTCGTCAACCTGGTATAGTTGGTACCACACGGTGCGCACATCATGAAATAAATTAATTTTCGCTTCCTGAAAAGAGGCAAATTTCATTTGAGCCATGTAGGTGGCTTCATTTTTTGAAGCTTCCAATGTTCCAATCCACGGAAACATCTGCATGGCAGAAATCTCTGACAGTTGCTGCCCCATCCAACGCTCCATGTACAAACCATCTTTACCAACGAACATACTGAACGTAAGTTGAGGATCGGGCAAAGCACCGGCCTGTGGTACTTTTTCCAATGCGGAATAGTACTCAGTGTACCTGGCTTTTAACGATGGATTGTTCTGAGCGGCAATGTTTAGGTAATCATCAATGGATTGAGCCTTGACGATTTGATTTGAGAGCACCAGCATTATTATGCAAATGATATTGATCGATATAGGTGGATATTGATCGATATAAGTGGATATTTTATTCATCTCCCTTGTTGTTTTTAGATTCATATATGGAACGAATGAAATTGTTAAGCTTAATGGAGAGCTTATCGGCTATGAATTTTATTTCATCAAATTCTGGTTGACTGATTTTGTTTCTCTCAACTTGCAATTCAAGCCAATGATTGATAGCTTCGAGCATTGAACCTCTTGCATTGTATAGGAAACGAACTCGATCGAGATAGTGATAACGTCCGTACCCTTCAGCTATATTAGCACCAATGGAGTCAGTGGATGAAATGAACTGATCACCGATGATCTTTTTCTCCTGCCAACTCATCTTAGTATAAATTACCCAAGCTTTTTTGGATAATTCCCTCGCAAGTTGATAGACTTCCAATTTCTGCAATGGGATGTATTCATTTTTCTTCATAGCTATTTCTTTTTGTCACTTATAATTAGGGTTGATATTGATTGATATTGTAGGCGTACGATTAATATCAACCAGTATCCACAAGTATCTATCATTATCCATTAGTACTGATTTTCCTTTCTTCCTTCCACGAATACAGTACCGGTACTATAAATAAGGTGATCAACGCCACAACCATCCCACCAAAAGAGGGAATGGCCATTGGTATCATTATGTCTGAACCTCTTCCGGATGATGTGAGAATGGGAAGCAATGCCAGCAGGGTGGTGGCTGTTGTCATTAAACACGGACGCACCCTGCGCATGCCCGCTTCGAGTACTGCTTTTCGCACTTCAGTAATGGATTCTGGTTGGTGTTTCTGTATGCTCTGTGTCAGGTAAGTGCCAATCACCACGCCATCATCTGTAGCAATGCCAAACAAGGCAATAAACCCAACCCACACAGCAACACTCAGGTTAAACGCCCGCATTTGAAACAACTCACGAAAGTTGGTGCCGAAAAGGCTGAAGTCCATGAACCAATCCTGACCATATAACCAAAGCATCATAAACCCACCCGCAAATGCCATGGCAATGGCGGAGAAGATGAACAATGAAGTGGCAACCGAACGGAATTGGAAATACAAAATCAAAAAGATGATGATCAGCGAAAGTGGAATCACGATGGCCAGCCGCTGTTCAGCACGCAGCTGATTTTCATAACTGCCGGAGAACTTGTAGCTCACTCCAGCCGGCACCACCAGTTCACCCCCGGCAATCTTGTTGTTCAGGTAACGCTGGGCTTCTTCTACAACAGATACTTCGGCA
>CAZCRJ010000028.1:0-1503 GCA_964501015.1 uncultured Roseivirgaceae bacterium
CACCAGGATGTTGCGCTGCATCCCAAGACTCCTTCACATCACACCAAACACATCCAACATCACATCCTCCCAGCCGAATAAAATAGGCTGCATTACCCTGATAAAAACCTTCCCCCTGGATAGTGTAAAAATCTTCCATAAGGGGCAACGTGTTCATTTCCTGTTGAGGTAAGGTGATGCTGTGTTGACGTTCAGAGGCGCTTGATTGCACAATGAGTGACATTATGGATTTCTAAGTTCTGTTGCACGAAGTGTATTTAACAACAGCGATGCTATGGTCATAGGACCAACGCCACCAGGAACAGGGGTAATGAAGGAGCATTTGGGCGCCACCTCATTGAACACGACATCGCCTTTAATGGCATACCCATTTTTAAACTGAGGACCCTCTACGCGGGTAGTACCCACATCAATAACTACTGCTCCTTCTTTAACCATATCGGCAGTGATTAATCCGGGTTTGCCAACGGCTACGATAAGAATATCGGCCTGGCGTGTAAAGCTACCCAGGTCTTTCGTGTATTTATGGCATACGGTTACGGTGGCTCGGCCGTGCTCGATCAACATCATGCTCAGCGGTGCTCCAACCAACCGGCTGGCGCCCACCACCACACAATTCTTTCCTTCTGTTGTAATTTCATACCGCTTTAATAATTCAATCACACCAAATGGTGTAGCCGGCATAAGTAAGGGTTGCTTTGATATGATGCTTCCAAAATTCCGGTTGGTGAACCCATCGACATCTTTTTCCGGACGAATGTGCTCGGTAATTTTTTCAACAGAAATATTCGGAGGCAAGGGAAGCTGAACGATGAATCCGTCAACATCTGTGTCGCGGTTCACCTGGTCAAGATGCTTTAACAATTTATCTTCACTGATGGTGTCCGCAAAGCGCATCATGGTGTAATGAAAGCCTACTTCTTTGCATGCTTTTACTTTGTGGTCAACATACGTCTGACTGGCACCATCATCCCCTACCAGGATAATGGCAAGATGCGGAACTTTCTTCCCCTCCAGCTTTAACTCGTTCACGCGCTGTATGATCTCTTCCTTGATCTGCGCGGCAATCTTTCGTCCGTCAATTAAAGTATAGGTTTTGGTCTCTGTCATTTTACGTTAATAATATTCCAAACTTTATTATCTCATTTGCCAAAGGATTGGATTTATTAAAATCATTCTCATGAATAGGATGTGGTTCAATTCCAGTATCCAGAGCTCTTCTTAATCTCATCAGTTTTACCGTCATGTCAAATGTATCAAACTCACCCCCTAACACCAGGGCAATATCCACATCACTGTCTTTATGAGAATTTCCCTTTGCAAAGGAGCCGAATAAAAAAGCCTTCTTCACCTGAATATCCTCTGGTAAATCCCTAAGGAACTTCTTTGCTAAGCCAACTGCTTTTCTTTTATCCATTTTCGTATTGCCTTAATTTCACCGATCCATTTTGCAGTAAACTCTTTAGTACAACGCTTATAAAATTGTTGCCGATAATCATCGTA
>CAZCRJ010000028.1:1603-13110 GCA_964501015.1 uncultured Roseivirgaceae bacterium
CTGATCCAAAACTCAACCTGACTCTTAGTATCGGACTTTAAATTGGTCACTCTCCTAATCAATTTTCAATACAGCCATAAATGCCTCTTGCGGGATCTCCACATTCCCCACCTGGCGCATACGCTTCTTTCCTTTTTTCTGCTTCTCCAACAATTTCCGCTTTCGCGAGATATCACCACCATAACATTTTGCCAATACGTTTTTCCGTAAAGCCTTTACCGTTTCACGCGCAATAATTTTTTGTCCGATAGAGGCCTGTATGGCAATTTCAAACATTTGTCGGGGTAATAATTCCCGTAACTTCTCACACAATTTCTTGCCCCATTCATAGGCCTTGCTGCGGTGAACAATAGCGGATAATGCATCCACTTTTTCACCATTTAACTGGATGTCCAGCTTCACCATGTCTGACTCACGAAAACCGGTTAGATGATAATCGAGGGAGGCATATCCACGGGATATGGTTTTGAGCTTATCGAAGAAATCAAATACAATCTCTGCCAGCGGCATTTCGAAACTCATCTCTACCCGATCGGATGTCAGGTAGGTTTGGTTTTTAATCACACCGCGCTTGTCCATACAAAGCTTGATGATGCCCCCGATATATTCCGACTTGGTAATGATCTGTGCCTTGATATAGGGTTCTTCAATATGATCCACAGTATTGGGATCGGGCATCTCGGACGGTGCGTTGATATCATACATGGTTCCATCTGTACGAATGGCATGAAATTGCACGGAAGGCACCGTGGTAATCACTGTCATGTCGAACTCGCGTTCCAGGCGTTCCTGGATGATCTCCATGTGGAGCATGCCCAGAAACCCACAGCGAAAACCAAAGCCTAATGCGGCAGAAGTTTCAGGCTCCCACACCAATGAGGCATCGTTCAACTGAAGCTTTTCCATGGAGGCGCGCAGTTCTTCAAACTCCGTAGTATCTACCGGGTAAATACCGGCAAACACCATCGGCTTAACGTTTTCAAAACCTTTAATAGAAGGAGCGGAACGGTCTACGTGTGTGATGGTATCCCCTACCTTTACTTCCTTGGCATCTTTAATACCGGATATTAAATAGCCAACATTCCCTGCACTGATTTCAGGTTTTGGCTGCTTTTCCAGTTTCAATACACCAATTTCATCGGCTTCATAGGTTTTGCCGGTATTGGCAAACTTAACCTTGTCGCCCTTTTTAATTTTGCCGTTAAATACGCGATAGTACACTTCAATGCCCCGGAATGAGTTGTAGACCGAGTCAAAAATCATAGCCTGAAGCGGTGCATTGGGATCGCCTTTTGGAGGATTAATCTTATGAACAACGGCCTTTAAAATAT
This sequence comes from uncultured Roseivirgaceae bacterium, assembly GCA_964501015.1. Lineage (GTDB taxonomy): Bacteria > Bacteroidota > Bacteroidia > Cytophagales > Cyclobacteriaceae > UBA2336. The sequence continues at coordinate 2,935 of CAZCRJ010000028.1, forward strand.
CTTCTATGCCAATGCCTTCTTTGGCGCTTGCGCGGATTACATCTTCCCGTTTACAACCGGTCAGTTCAACAATTTCATCTGTTACCTCCTCAGGCATAGCATGCGGAAGGTCAATCTTATTCATTACCGGGATAATCTGGAGGTCGTGTTCCAGGGCCAGATACAGGTTGGATATGGTTTGTGCTTCAATTCCCTGGCTGGCATCTACAATAAGCAGTGCCCCTTCGCAGGCGGCAATCGAACGCGACACTTCATAAGAAAAGTCAACGTGACCAGGGGTGTCAATCAGGTTAAGGATATACTCTTCTCCGTCCAGTGTATAATGCATTTGGATGGCGTGCGACTTGATCGTAATCCCCTTTTCCCGTTCCAGGTCCATGCTGTCCAGCACCTGCGCCTGCATTTCGCGCTTGGTAAGGGTACCGGTAAACTCCAATAGCCGGTCGGCTAAAGTGCTCTTACCGTGGTCGATATGAGCGATTATGCAAAAATTACGGATGTTTTTCATTCCCGACAGTTCCTCGAAATTTTAGAACTGCAAAAGTATGAATTATTGGGTGAATTAGTGGCAGTACGTAACCTATCGGACAATCCGATGATCCAGTTTTAGCGAATATATTTTCCAGGCCAGGCGCTTAACCAGTTTAGACTCCGGATTGATGATAAAATTCGTGGACGATTTATCCACAACCGAAGGCACGCCAAAGCATAAAATGCCGGATTGTAGTAAGTTGGTGCCATAGTCCTGGGAGGCACGCTGCGGGGGAATGGCATCCCAACCCTTGGGCAGGTGTTTAAGTAAGGGTATTGTGATCAATGCATCAGGGCAGTTGAATTCCATAACAGAATACTGGACGTACCGCTCAGCAGCAAAAAGTTCGGGATCAATGGTTAGCCTTTCCAGCAATGCGGATGATATTGAACTGCTTCCATACAAGGCTGCATAACCGGGTAGATTCCATCGTCCGCCAAATCGCTTGGCACCTTCACCGGAAATATCACAGAATTCAGTTTTCGCAAGCCGGTAAATGATCATACTGCAATGCCATGCTGCATACGCATGATCTCTGTTTTAAGAAGTACTATGCCTTCTGAAACATCGATGAGCGCAAGGGGACGAATATTACCTATGCTAAACAGGGGCCTGTCCATCCATCGCCTGAATCCCTCAAGCCCGAAGTAGGTTACACCCAGCGCATAAAGTTCTGCCAATGCATACATTCTTTCTGATTGCACCACATCAAATACTTCAGTGCGCTGAATGGTTTTCGCTGAAACAGCAAGTGCCGAAGCCAACGTTTCGTTATCCAGGCCGGTAACTTCTTTTAATTTTTCGAAGGATTGTTTTTCTAACCCCTGTCGGAATATGGTTATCCGAGACAAGGGTTCCTTAAGATGCTTGCGTTCAAGACCTAACACAGAATAAGGAGTTACTTCAACAGGATTAGCATACACTACAACGCCCTCTTTCACCTTCGATTTCTTTTTTTCCTGAGTGTATTTACGTGTTTTCATTTAGTGGAATTTTGTCCACTAATATAACGTAATTTGTCCACAATTAGATTTCAGTAACTAAAAATAGTTACCGATGCCTGCAAGACGCTACGCATCCATTCGAAGCGATTACTCTATTCCCGGTTGTTTAATCACATACCCGGTTTTCGCTTTTTCTTCGTCTACGATCTTCTTTACATCGGCCAGCAGTTTTTTAGCATCATACACGATACCGTCTTTTACAGTGTATTTCACTCCGCCAACGCGAACAGTTTTGTTCTCATCATTAACTTTAATAGCACCGGTTCCGTACAGGACCTGAAGATTTTCGAGTGGATTCTGATCAACAATTACAAAATCGGCAAGCTTGCCCACCTCAACTGACCCCAGATCTTTCTCTACACCCAATGCTTGCGCGCCATATAAGGTAGCCGACCGGATAATTTCCAGCGGATGGAATCCTGCCTCCCGCAATAACTCCAACTCCCGTATGTAGGCAAACCCGTAGAGTTGAAAAATGAATCCTGAATCCGAACCGGTAGTCACGCGCCCTCCCCTGTTCTTATATTCATTTACAAACTTCATCCATAGCGTGTAATTCTCCCGCCAGTTTACTTCCTGTTCAGTGCCCCATGCAAACCAATACGAACCATGTGCTCTTCGGTTTGGCTGGAAGAACGACCACAATTGTGGCAGTGTATAGTCTTCATGCCATTCGGCTCTACGTGCCCGGTGTAAATCGCGGCTGGCTTCATAGATGTTGAAGGTAGGATCAAGCGTAAAATCCAGGCTCAGTAATTCATTCATTACCTTATTCCAATGATCAGAATAGGGTGGTGCGGCCTGCTTCCAGAGGTTGCCGGCATTCTCAAACCGGTGCTGCTCATTCTGGTAATTGTAATCCAGCGGATAATTCTGAATGGTGCGGTCGGTGAACAAAGCTTCCGGTAAACCATACCAGTGTTCCATGCTGGTGAGGCCGGCCCGTGCCGACTTCACCACATTCCAGCGGGCAACATCCATTTGTGCATGATGGCATGCTGAACGCAGACCGAGTTTTTTATTTTCTTCCAGGGCTGCCTGCATGATATCCGGGGCGGCACCAAAAAACTTAATACCATCGGCACCTTTTGCTTTGTTGCTGCGTACCCACTCCCGCGCCATCTCCGGTGTGCTGATGGGCTTACTGCTTCCGGCACCAAACACAGTATAGGCGTGCAGGCGCGGTGCCGTGATGGTATTTTTTACACTCTTTTGTTTTTGATCCAGTACCCAATCCAAACCATTGCCCGCTGACGGATCGCGCACAGTGGTAATTCCATGGCTCATCCAAAGTTTAAAAACATATTCCGCGTTGGGGGCTTGTCCGCCACCAATATGCCCGTGCATATCAATAAAGCCCGGCATGAGGTACATGCCTTCACCATTCAGTTCCTTACCCCCGGCTTCCAGTTTTGGTCTGCGCTCCTCGCTAATGGGCACGCCCGGATAACCCACATTAACGATGCGTTCAATCCGGTTTTGGCGTACAATAATATCCACCGGTCCTATTGGTGGCGCCCCGGTTCCGTCAATTAATGTAATCCCACGGATAATAAGCTGTACATAGGGACCATCACCTTCCTTTACTTCGGGAGCCTTTTGAGGTTGTGCATAGGCGGTGAGGTATACACTGCTGATGAGAATGAATAGTAGTTTCTTCATATCTTGGGTTTGAGAAGGCAAAAGCTAAACAACTTCAATGGAAAAGAAAATACTGTTTGTGATAACAGGAGTCATTCTTGTGGCAAGCGTTGCCTGCTTGTTTGGCTGTAAACGTGTTAAACCCGAGGCGCCTCTTGAAACCCGTCTCGATAGTTTGATTGTTCCGCCCCTTTCCACGCTTGTAATTCCCATCCATTATGAAGTGGCAGAACTTGAGGCAATACTCAACTCCAAAACACGTGGAATTTTTCTGGATAAAAGTATGCAGGTTAACGAGAAGGGTGACAGCCTTTTCCTGCAGGTTTCCAAATCGCGAAAGATCAAGCTCTACTGGAAATCCCCCACGCTGATTTTTGAATTGCCATTAGATATCTCCGGAAAATTCAAAGCGAAACTGGCCGGGGTAAAAATCAAAAACAATGTGCCCGTAGAAACCAGCATTGTTGCGGTAATATCAACAGAGATTCACCTGACCAACGATTGGAGCCTTAAAACAACATCAACGTTGAAAAAAATAAACTGGACAAAGGAGCCTACACTTAAAATTGGGTTTATTACCGTTAACCTTCGTAAACCGGTAGAGAAATTTCTATATGCCAATGAACAGGAATTAGCCACTAAACTGGATAGCGTTATCATGCAATCGCTGGACAGCCGTTCCGTCATGCAAAAACTGTGGGTAGACATTCAAAAACCCATCCGAGTAAACCAACAAAAGTCTACCGTATGGCTGAAAGGCAATGCTGAAGGCATGAGTGCCCGGTGGATGGATACCGGCCCCAAAACCATTACGCTTGAAGCGGAATTAAAAACCAGGATCATCACCCTGTTGGAAGAAGACTCTATTCCCGAATCAAATCCAAGACTACCGCGGTTTACCAAAAAGAAAAATACTACCGACAGCCTGGATGCCTATGTACTGGTGCGGCTTCCGTTTACTAAAATCAATCAACTGATCGGAGAAGAATTAACGAATACGAAAATTGAAGCGGCAGGATATTCCACCAAAATCAGATCAGTGCATGTATATGGTATTGATAACGGGCTTGCCGTGGGGCTAAAGTTAAGGGGAGATGTTAATGGCGATGTATTTCTGCGGGGTGACCTTACCCTGCATGCTGATTCAAGTTTGTTAATGGTTAGGAATTTTCACTTTGATATCGGATCTGAAAATATTCTGGCTACCTCTGCGGAATGGTTGTTGAAATCGTACGCAACGGAAATGGTCGCCTCGCGGCTTTCCTGGTATTACGGGGAATACCTGGAACAACTTCCTTCCTTAATTGAAGGGGGATTAGAGAAGGGAAAAATGGGGAACAAACTCAACCTTACCATCAGCGAATTTACTGTAGTACCTCAGACTCTGCTGGTCACGAAAAAGGATATCCAATTGCTGATTGGCGTAAGCGGAAAGGCCGACCTCAGCATCAACAATGCAATCTTTGCCCAAAACAAATAGGTAACTTTCAAACATATGGATCAGTTTTAACCCTATTCCTGACTTCCGAGATTTGGTTATGATTGTTGGGTAAATATTATTTGCGTTTTAGAAACGAGGATTATTCGGGTTTGGTGCTAAAATCAGGCCCACTTACTATCATCTTCAGCGCAGGAATTGTCAAAGTCCACAAGCCCCGGAGGGAGGTAACATTCTTCTAGATATAACAACAGAATCGGTAAGCCCCGGAGGGGCGACATCTCACTAGTCCATTGGCCACATGACCCACAAGCCCCAGCGGGGCGGCATCTTGTGAACAAGAACCCAGAACTTTCCTGACTTCCGCGGTTTGGTTATAGTCGCTGGGGAAACCTTAAAATGCGCTTCAGAAAAGAAAAAGAGTTTGGGTGTAAAAATGCGGAAGTCAGGAGAACATCGGACTGGACATCAGCCAGCATTCGGAGACGTTGAGTGTAATACCGAGTAACAATTAAAGCATCTCCTTTTTTTGGTTTAATGGTAATTTAGTGAGAAGTATGGCTTTGATTGGCAATTTCGAGTGTAAATCAATCCCCCCATGCATTTTCAAATTCACTTCGCACGCTCCGTGATGTACCTTTTTAAAAATGGCACTGGTTAGCTATTCGGCTTCTGTAAGTGTGTACATCAACTTTCGGATATCATGATCAACCTGTTCCCGGCTTATCCACCAGTTGCGGCTATACACCCGCGTGTATGTCCAGTGTTTTTGTTTGAGCAAATACGGAGTATACGTGTGCGCTTCCTTGGCCGTTAGCGAATGAAAATAAAGACTGTCGTCTGTCAGCAAAATTCCTTCTGCCTTGTCTGCCTTTTTCAATACTACATCCGCAAAGGGCAATGTGTGCGGCTGGAATACATACCCGGGCTCTGTTTCGGTGCACCAGGCAATCAGATGCGCCTGTAAATACCATGCTGGGTTTTGCTTACCGGCATCGGCAACAACCGGAACAAAATTTCCGGACGAAACATCGCGCGCAAACGACAGGTATTCTTTCAGTAATTTTGGTCCTTCGTTTTTTATTCCCTGTAGGCGAAGATCTTCCGGCCAGATGGACGCTATGACGATCACCCGCTCACGCGCGCGGGTAATGGCCACGTTTAACCTGTTCTCGCCACCGGCCACATTCAGGCTCCCAAACTGCATGCTCACTTTACCTTTATCATCGGGCGCATACCCAATGGAAAAAATGATGATATCTTTTTCATCACCCTGTACATTTTCAATGTTCTTCACAAACAAGGATGATGGCAGCGCCTTTCCTTCCCGCGCTGCCCATTGTTCGAGCATATCCAGAATCAGCATCTGTTGGGGCATGTTAAAGGTGACAACACCAATTTCTTTTTCCGGCTCTTTTTCCAGCAGACTAAATACAAATGCTGAAACTCTTTCTGCTTCCGCGGGATTGGTCTGGTTCTCCCATCTGCCATCAATCTTATGATACTCAATGGCCGTGCGTCCGTTGTCCAGTATTTTTTTATCGGGAAGTAGCTGCAACTGGCCACCATAAAAATGACGGTTCGAAAAATCAATCAGCTCCAGGGATTTACTGCGGTAATGTCCTTGCAGGCTTACCGTGGTCAGATATTTTCCTGCCAGTTCCAACAAAGAATCTACTTCCAGTTCAAGCACATCCGAGTCTTCTTCCCACCGTGCCTGGTAGAGTTCAAACGGCCGCAATTGTTTTTCATCTCCGGCAATAAGCACCTGCCTGCCCCTGCTGATAGCCGGAATACCACGCTCGGCAAAACACTGCGATGCCTCATCGAAAATTACGAGATCAAACAACTCTTCCATCGGAAAAACAGCCGACACCGATTCCGGTGAAGCCATCCAGCACGGGATCAATTTGAATACTTCAGCCGTGAAGGTGCTCACCAACTTTCGCACCGGCCAGATTTTTTTTCGCTTCGTAACCTGGTGGTGCAGTTCGCGATAGGTTACCCTGTTGTTCAGCCTATTGTATTCAATGCTTTCGCAGATGGTTTCGCGGGCACGCAGCAACAGTATCTCCTTGCTTAAGTCGCGTTTCTCTTCTACCAACTGCTGCAACTCGGTTTGCATTTCGTCCATGCGGTTGGTGGATACCGACCGGAGAATGGGATACTTGGTTTCAATGTGTTCTATCCAGGCCAATCGCAGGCTGTTTTGAAAAACACTTTTCCACTCGTCTACATCCCAGTCAGCACAGGCATCCTGCAGGCGGTTGATAACTTCCCGTTCGTGTGGGTACAGACTTTCCTTTAAGGCATCGTATTCGCAAAGAAGATCAAAGTCGGATGTTAGCAGGGTGATCCACTCCTCCTTCAACTCAGGGTTAAGAATTAGTTTTCGGATCTGAAAATTGGTGAGCGATTTTTGCCATTCTACTTTGCGCTCCTTTAACGGTTCCAGTGTATCGAATACCGACCAGATAAGCCGGATAAATTCATCGCGCAAAAAGTCGGCAGGAAGTATTCCCGGGCGTACTTCACGCAACGCACTGAAATGGAGCTTGGCCCGCACCGCATACTTTTGCTTTTCAAACCAGCGCTTGATTGATTTTTCATTTAACTCTTCCGGGAAATCGATAAGCCATTGTTTACTTCGTAAAGCGGTGAGGTGATGCTGATAATTCAGCCGGTTATCCAGGCGGGTTTCCAATGTACGCAATCCGGCTTTTGTGTAAGGAAGGTTATTGCTGATCATTACCCGTTTCAAAAAGAAATTGTGCTCGGAAAATAACTCCCAGCGGTATCGCTTATACCAGTTTTTCCGTGCCTTCATGCGCTCCTGCAAGGCCGTCTGGCACAGACCGATCTGGTCGTTGCGCAAACTAATTTCCATGCCCACACCGTCAAAACAATTCAGCATCAGGCGCTCAATGTTTTGCACCCACAGCAAACTGGTTTCATCGTCTTTCTCATCCGCCATCGCCAGAAAAAAAGTATAGACCAATTCATCTGCCAGTAACTTTACCATTTCATCTGCCTCGTTCCGTCTGTGCAACAGCGACTCACATTCTTCCAGGTTGAGGGTGAGTCCCACCAGGCGTTCAAGTTGTGTTGCCAGTTCTACCTGGTAGGCGGGAATATCGGCTAAGGTTTTTTCTATGGTCTTTCGATCGGACAGCGTTAACCCGGCAAAGGATTTACGCTCGCGCCACGCGTATTGATCGGCAGTAACATGCTGCGTATTTTTTACATAGCGGGTCAGCTTCCTCAGAAAATCATCGAGCATGTGAAACTGAAAATGCTGATACTCCTGGGTGATGTTAATGGTTGGTGCTGTTGGGTCTGATGTCAGGTACAATTCCTTTACACTCAGTCCGCACTCCTGATCGAAATAGAGCGCTTTGCGAAATTCTTCCAATTCCTCCACCAGGTGATCGATGGTGCGCCCCGCCTGAACAAACCTTCTTTCTGTTTGGATCGCATCAATGCTGCGGTTAAGCATTTTGAATTCATCCAGCCTGTCGATTTGCCGGGCTATTTTCTGGTAGATCATTTTCCGGTCTTCGCGGAAGTCATGCACCAATCCGAGAAAATCGCCCAAGTCTGCTTTTTGTAACCGCTCATATACAACATCGAGAGCAACACGTTTCTGGCACACCAGCAACACCCGCTTACCGGAGGCAATACTATCAGCAATAAGGTTACAGATGAGTTGTGATTTACCGGTGCCGGGAGGGCCCTGAACGACTAATGAACGCCCCAACTTTGTCGACTTGATAGCATGTTCCTGCCAGGCATCGAGCGGAAAGGGTGTATACACTTTTTCTTCCCGCACAGCAAGGTTTACTGAAACCGGATCATATTTTCCCGTATCCAGATCGGGATGGTTTTTCCCTGCAAATAATTCTTCCAGTGAGGGGATGGCATTTGTTTCAATCAAGTGAAGATAATCCGGAACCAACTGCGATCCTGCCTGTGGAAATATTCCCAACACGGCTTCCGGAAATAACTTCAGTTCTCCATTGCGGTGCTGTTGGTCAAATGCCTCTTTCTTAAATTCCTGAAATGGAATAAGTTGATCGGTAAACGTATCCGGATTAAAATTAATCTCTAAGCGGTCTTTTAGTAATTGATATAACTGTGTGCGAAAGACGGTACTGTCGGCATCAAAATCTTCGAAGTCGGTTTCAAACAATATGTCGTCAAGCTTTACCTGGTTGTAAAAAGAATAGGCCAGTAAAAAGGATTTATTAAACGTGATGCCGGCATCCTTCCTGCTTTTTAATACCCAGTCGTTTTGTTCCTGTGCGAGCGCCACCGGGAAATACAATAATGGTGCACGCACCAGTGTTCCATCCGAAAGTTTTCCGCGCACCAGGGGCCAGCCTACGTGAAGATCATTTGCGCCACGTTCATCAAAAATAAAGGTATCAAACCGCTGCAGTCGTTTCAGTTTTTTACTGGCTTCGTTGGCAGCTTCCATGCGGCTGTCCAACAAAGGGCAGATTTTTTTATCCTTTCCGGCCATCAGCGCTTTTATGATATCGAAGGCCGGTTCACCTTTCAGTTGACTCAGGGATTGCACATCCATGAGTTGCTCGCTGTGCAGGCGCAGCACTAACAGGGAACGGCTGGTGCCGCTGAGCCCCGTTAACCTGCGCAGGTATGCTTTCAATATCGGTTCGGTGGAATTAGTCAACGGTGATGTATGGGCGGATGGCGTTTAGTTGTGTTTCGTTCAGTTGAAGAATGTTACGAAGGTCATCAATGGTGGTGTACTTTCCATGCTGAAACCGATATGTTATCATGGCTGTGGCCATACTTTTCGAAATGTACGGATGAGCGGCCAGTTCTTCAGCAGTGGCTTCATTAAGATTTATGGTCCGGGGCTGAAAATCGTCATGTATAAAGGAGACGCTTACCAGGCGATCAATTACGGCCGAGTCGAGACCATAGATGGTATACAATTGATCAACAGTAATAAATCCTCCGAGCAAAAGCCTGTGTTGTACAATACGCGCTGATAATTTCGAACCAATGCCATACACCGATTTCAGCAGTGTGGTATCGGCCTGGTTAAGATCAAACCTTACGGGCGCTGAAGGGGTGAATTCCTTTTTCTGCACTATCTTATTTTCAACTACTTCCTTCTTTTCCGCATACTCCCTCTTTTCGGGTAAACGGATATAGGGTGCAACACTAAAATAAAATGCTGAGTCCATTCCGTACAGTTTCAACAGGTCAGTCTTTACACGAAACGATCCACCCTTATTCCGGTAGTTAATAAGCCGATTCGATAATCCAGGTGAAAAGCCGAGTGATTGAAGTTCTTCTGCTGTAGCCTGGTTAGGGTCAAAAGTGAAACGCTTCAACGGTTGATCACCCTCTTCAGTAATGGTATTGATTTCATTCGGTTGCCAATAGGCGATTAAACTATCCAGCATTACCTTCTCCTGTGAAAAATCGCGCGGTGTTCGGCTCTTCCACCAACGGTAAAGTGGTTCTGAAAAAATAAGGATGCCTACCAATGGCAGTAACACCATAAATCCATTGGTTTGCGCACGGGA